>NZ_CAWNIB010000167.1:0-3919 GCF_963874405.1 Vibrio sp. V08_P9A1T1 | reverse complement strand
GAACATGACAAGCCTCAAACAAAATTTCATGAAAACTACAGAATTTAGATTTAAATCGATGATTAATGGAAATTTCCAGCTCATTAATGATGTATTAGTTACAGCAAAAAGAAATAAATTTTCAATTCGCTGTAACTTACAGGGATTCTAGCTGATGATTCTTTGAGCAAGAAGCTCAATTTTGGCCATCAAATTAGGCGCTAGCGTGGCAATATGTCGTTGCTCATCTAATATCGAGTGCAAGATAGCATGTGTTGTTAGCGGGTTGGCTAGTACCACGCGAAATACGATGGTATCAAGCTTGTCCCAGCGTTCTGGGTTTAAACGGGTTCGAGAGACAAATGAACGCCCCGTTTCCCTTTGTTTTTTCTGCACAAACTGGGTGATTTCATTCAGCAACTCGTTCAGTTCTGCTTTTTGATTGGGCAAGGCTTGTTGCAGTGCTTGGCGAACAAAAGCAGGAATATAACGATAGGTTAAAAGACACAGTTCGGGTTCAGAAATCAGCTCAAAATCGTCTTGTTCTTTAATGAGATCGGCGAAATAGCGAGCTTTAGCTAGGCTTTGGTCAATCAATAATTCGT
Source organism: Vibrio sp. V08_P9A1T1 (assembly GCF_963874405.1). Classification (NCBI taxonomy): domain Bacteria; kingdom Pseudomonadati; phylum Pseudomonadota; class Gammaproteobacteria; order Vibrionales; family Vibrionaceae; genus Vibrio; species Vibrio sp. V08_P9A1T1. The sequence continues at coordinate 3,335 of NZ_CAWNIB010000167.1, read as the reverse complement.
AGCCAGGGCGACTAATAATGTGCATGCTAGCGTACACCAACATGGCCATACCTGAACGAGAACCTTCTAACGTATGACTACCCAGATCTTTTGAACCTTTCCGCAAAATATACTGTGCATGGTGCTCAATTGAATGCATAGCATCAGGCTTTTTGAATAGTACCATGCCTGCACCCATAGGGATGTAGAGCTGTTTATGTGCATCAATTGTGACGGAGTCAGCCAACTCAATACCATTGAGTAAGTGTCGGTGATTATTCGACATTAATGTTGCACCGCCCCAAGCGGCGTCTACGTGAAAATGACAACCTTCTTGCTGGCAAATATTGGCGATATCTCTTAAGGGATCAATGTTGCCCGTTTCTGTCGTTCCGGCGACGCCAACAACCGCAAAAGGTTTAATTTTCTGGCTTTTTAGGTGTGCCATTTTGGCTTTCAAATCTTGTGGGCATAAGCGGTTGTTGTGGTCGGTTTTTACACAAACCAAGCCTTCTTGGCCGATACCCAATACGTCAGCGGCTTTCTTTAAAGAGTAATGGCCACGATCAGACACTAAAATGGCTAACCCGTGGTAACCATAATGACGCATGGCTTTAAACAGCCCCTCTTTTTCGACGCCTTGGAAATCACCATCGGCTTTCAAAGCATTATTACGAGCCACCCACAATGCCGTGATATTGGCAATTGTTCCGCCAGAGCAAAATGCACCGAGCGAATGATTAGCGCTATGCATCCATTGGCTGTAAAAAGCGTCGTTTTTTTGATAGATCAAACGATGCAACATACCCAAAACCTGCCGTTCTAGCGGTGTAAACGCTTTTGACGTTTCAATTTTGACTAAGTTTTGATTCAGCGCAATCATGATCTTTGATAACGGCATCAAGAAATATGGCAGTGCAGATGTCATATGACCAATAAAGCTAGGAGCCGAGGTATGCACTGAATGAGCGACTAAATTATCCAACAAATGCTGAGTATGTTCTGAAACGAACTCCGGTGACTCTGGAATTTGCGGATTAGAGAAATCTTTTTCGATCTCTTTGAGTGGTTTTTCTTCAGCGACAATATGTTCACGCAAGAAGAGGTTCAAATTGCGCGATAGCTCTTGGTCTATTTTTGTCAGTGTTGAGTCGGGGCCTTCGGGCACAGTGAAGATCCGTAACAAGCTCTCGAAACTCACATTTGCAGTTTTTTGTTCTGATACCATACAGCTTCGTTATTTTGATTTTATGGAATGCGAGCGGCACAATCTAAACGAAAACGGGACAGTTGTCCCGTCTTAATTCGGCTAGAGTAGAGGCGGCGACTAGTTACAGACTTTCTTTTCGATCAAGGCGATGGCATCGTTATATTTATTCAACGCAGCTTCGATCTGCTTCGGATGACTGAGCAATTCGGCTAAAGCTGAACGTAATTCATAGTTTTTTTCGTTAGGCTTTGCTTGGCGATCTTCATAGGTGATTTTAGCAATGTGGCCGAGATCATCACTGCGTGAGGCCAATACTTTAATGTCGTGCTGTTCTAGTTTTAACCAAGCTTCTACAGGTTGCGAGGTGGCGACTTTCGAAGGATCGTTGCTTAGGTAATAATGGACTGCCGCACGGCTTAATTCAAAGTGATGCTGGCGTCCTTGCAGAAACCATTGGCTAACTTCAGTAAGTTCAGGATATTGCGCGGTCGTTAAGTCTGCGAGATCACTATACCAATGGAGAGACGCGTCGACATAAGCGTCATATTTTTCGGATAAGCATTGGTTATCAGCAGCGAGAGCAACATTCGCTGAAGTTGAGAGCAGTAGGGCAACGAGAACACGTTTCATAAATCTTCCTTTGGGCTTTGTTATTGTGTGGGAGTTTTCTACTCCCTATTGTTAGTTTAAATGAAGGCTAGAGTGATTCCTGAGATCTAGCCTGCAAGTGATACAAAGAACAGCATAAGAATAGGCACCAGTATGCTGAGAATAAACCCACTGACAATCGCGATCGGTACGCAACGAACCCCGCCAGTTGTCTGGATCACGGGCAAGGTGAAATCCATCGCGGTTGCCCCAGCATAGCCGATGGCAGAGCAAGGTTTGGTTCGGATTAGCATGGGGATCATCACTAAAGCAATCAGTTCTCTAAGTAGCTCTATCATGAAAGAGGCACCACCATAGACTGGGCCGAAAGCATCACCCATTAAAATCCCGGCAAGTGAATACCATCCAAAACCGGAAGCCATGGCTAGGCCTCGATAAATTGGGATATCAAGAATCATGGCCGCAATGATCCCCCCAATCCAAGAGGTCAATATAATGACTAATGCGATGACCATTCCGTATTTATTGAGCAAAATTTGTCGTAGAGTTAAACCACTATTTCTCAACTGAATACCAATAAAGAAAAGTAATACGAACAAGATCCATTCACTGGCGGTGCTCACCCAACTTAAATCGAATCCTAATACAACCCCAAGCGCCAATCCTCCACCGACAACCACAATCAGCTTTACGGATTCTAACGCCATGCTAGATAGTGGCAGTTTTGAATGGTTTGTATCGGTTTTTATGGGTAGAAATTTGTCAATAAAAGGCAAGACCAACAAGTTGCAAGCACCGATCATCAAGAAAAATACAGTGGTAAATTTGAGTATCAACTGTAGGTTACTGCCCAAGTTATCGAGGGCTGCCAAGCTTAGACCCATCAGAAACAGAATGACGTAAACTAACCAAGACGTGGCTTTATTTAATGCTGCTAGCCACTGTTGATTGGCAATAGAAAATAGATACCCCACTATTAGTGGGGCAAAAATAAATAACATCCCTGAGAACATCTCATCCTCTGATTATTTTGGGTTTAGAAGCCGCTTGCGTTGATCACATCATTGAGTTTTGATTTGAATTCAAGCTCACTAAGGTTACTTAAGTTGTATAGCACCTCAGCTCCGGTCGCATTAATTTCGACGTCATGCTCTTCAATCTCTTCATCTTGACGACGAAATAGTAAAAGATGGTGAGCAATACGTGCCACATCAAGGTAACTGACTTCGTGAGAAGATGCGACTAAAGATTGATTTCCTGCTACTTCAAGGAAATCTGAGTCGAACCCCCAACTTCTTAACACAAGCTGACTGGTTTTTGAACATCGCGACTGAAAAATCTGTAGGGCGATGTCTTGATCGAGATAGTTGCCTTTCTCAAGATATAAATGATATTCGTGTACAAGACAAAACAAGCCAATATCCGCAAGTAGACCGACAAGTAAGGCTTTTTCTTGCTCTAAATGTTGATATCGGCTTGGTTCTAGCTGTTTAAATGCGTGAGTTACCATCACCATGGTTGCGCCAAGCTCTCGCGA
>NZ_CAWNIB010000166.1:0-27174 GCF_963874405.1 Vibrio sp. V08_P9A1T1 | reverse complement strand
GATGTCACACCAGCTCATTGCTTGGTTGCCTTATTTTTTTTATTCCATAGAATAGAAGCCATTACTAGCCTAATGGCTTTTTTTGTTGCTGAATTCCACAAATTGTCTATCGTTTAATCAAGTGATTATAGAAAAACAAAACTGAATAACGATTTTCAGAAGTGCGGCCACAATTTCTCTGATTTAAGGCAAATATTCTCACCTATGCAAGGTTTAGCAAAACTGCTTGTGATAGAAGACGATCCGCAGATCCGTCTCAATCTAAGTAACATTTTAGAATTTGTTGGAGAGCACTGCGAGGCGATCGAGTCATCCCAAATCAAGGATATTGATTGTTCAAGATTGTGGGGGGGCTGCATTATTGGATCGCTAAAAAGTGAGCAGTTAACTGATGAGATAGCTCAGTGGTTGACTAAGGCCAATTATATTCCACTTCTAATGGCAAACAAGCAGCCATATTCATTGGAAGAATTTACTCAATACGTCGGTGAACTTGAGTCACCCCTTAATTACCCTCAACTGAGTGACGCATTACGACATTGCAAAGAATTTTTAGGACGCAAAGGCGTGCAAGTTCCCTCTACATCGCGTAAGAATACCTTATTTCGTAGCCTTGTAGGCCAAAGTCATGGTATCCAAGAAGTTCGCCATTTGATTGAGCAAGTCTCAGGCACAGAAGCCAATGTGTTGATCTTAGGTGAATCTGGAACGGGCAAAGAAGTGGTTGCGCGTAACATCCATTATCATTCTGCACGCCGCAACGGTCCGTTTGTACCGATTAACTGTGGTGCGATTCCGGCTGATTTACTTGAAAGTGAATTATTTGGTCATGAAAAAGGGGCGTTTACCGGAGCGATAACCGCGCGTAAAGGTCGTTTTGAGCTTGCCGAAGGCGGTACTTTATTTCTCGATGAGATCGGTGATATGCCGATGTCGATGCAGGTAAAGTTGTTGCGTGTGTTGCAAGAGCGCTGCTTTGAACGTGTGGGCGGTAATACCACCATTAAAGTGAATGTGCGTGTGGTGTCAGCGACTCACCGCAATTTAGAAAACATGATTGATGATGAATCATTTCGTGAAGATCTTTACTATCGACTCAATGTTTTCCCAATTGAAATGCCAGCGCTAAAAGATCGCAAAGACGACATCCCATTGCTGTTACAAGAACTCATGACACGTATGGAAGCGGAAGGTGGACAGCCATTTTGTTTTACCCCGCGAGCAGTCAATTCGTTAATGGAACACAATTGGCCGGGCAATGTTCGTGAGCTAGCGAATTTAGTTGAGCGGATGATCATTCTCTATCCAAATAGTCTCGTCGACGTCAATCATTTACCAACTAAATACCGCTATAGTGATATTCCAGAATTCCAACCAGAGCACAGCTCCTATGGTTCTGTTGAAGACCAAGAACGTGATGTGCTTGCGGGTATTTTCTCTGAAAACTTCAGTTTTGAAGACGTCGAAGAGATGCACGAAAATCTCAACGCACCGCAGTCATTGCCTCCTGAAGGCGTGAATTTGAAAGAGCTATTGGCGGACTTGGAAGTCAATATGATCAACCAAGCCCTTGAAGCTCAAGGCGGAGTGGTAGCGCGTGCCGCTGATATGTTGGGTATGCGCCGTACGACCTTGGTTGAAAAAATGCGTAAATACAATATGCAACGGTGATTCAAAAACAGCATGGGTAAAGTTTAGTCAATATATTGGCAATGGATTAATTCTTTGATTTTAAAGAAAAATAGCCTGGCATGTATTTTGCGTGTTAGGCTATTGTTGTTTTATAGGTAGAATTTCGACATGCAGTCTCCTGACACACCCATTAATCAATCTCACTTAGATTCTGTAGAGGATCAAGTTGAGCGCTATAAACAGGTTCTTGATGTGATGCCTGCTGGCGTCATTTTGCTCGATACTCAAGGCGTAGTCAGAGAGGCTAACCCTGAAGCTCAGCGGTTATTGCAAGTCCCATTGGCGGGTGAAAAATGGTATTCCGTCATTCAAAGTGCCTTTGCGCCGAGAGAAGATGATGGGCATGAAATCTCGCTGCGCAATGGTCGTAAAGTTAGATTAGCCATTTCAGCATCAGCAACAGGCCAATTGATATTAATCACCGATTTAACCGAAACTCGGTTACTTCAATCACGCATCAGTGATTTACAGCGCTTATCCTCACTCGGTCGAATGGTGGCGTCTTTGGCACACCAAGTTCGCACACCGTTATCCAGCGCTATGCTCTATGCCTCAAATTTAGGTGCGCCTAACTTGCCAAACGCTACAAGAGAGCGTTTTCAGTCTAAGCTGATGGATAGGCTTCATGATCTTGAAAAACAAGTCAATGATATGTTGTTGTTTGCCAAAGGTGGTGACAATAAAGTCATTCAGCCGTTTACAGTGACAGACTTGGTCTGCGAATTTGTTCCCATGGTGGAAACGGCATTAAAAAATAGCGCAATTGATTATCATCAGGAAGTGGAACAAGAAGGGACAGTGGTGTTAGGCAATGCAAATGCCATTGCATCTGCACTGAGTAACTTAGTGATGAACGCAATACAAATTGCGGGTAAGGCGTCGCAAATTGATGTCTTTTTTCGCCCGGTAAATGGTGAGCTGAAAATCTCGGTACAAGACAGTGGCCCGGGAGTCCCTGCTGCGCTGCAAAGTAAAATTATGGAACCGTTTTTTACCACTCGCTCACAAGGAACGGGGTTAGGGTTAGCGGTGGTACAAATGGTCTGCCGCGCCCATGATGGGCGATTGGAATTAATTTCAGAAGAAGGGGAGGGTGCTTGCTTTACTATGTGCATTCCACTCGAGCGTCATGCCCCTTCTTCACCAACAGAGACTGGAGAAGGATGATGGCTCAAAGCAAAGTCTTAATCGTTGAAGATGATGAAGGTCTACGCGAAGCGTTAGTCGATACTTTGGCGCTGGCCGGTTATGAATGGCTGGAAGCTGATTGCGCCGAAGATGCACTGATTAAACTCAAAGCACATCCTGTTGATATTGTTGTCTCTGACGTTCAAATGGCTGGCATGGGTGGCCTTGCACTGCTGCGCAACATCAAACAGCATTGGCCCAATTTACCCGTGTTGCTGATGACGGCGTACGCCAATATTGAAGATGCTGTCTCGGCGATGAAAGAGGGCGCCATTGATTACATGGCAAAACCCTTTGCCCCCGAAGTGCTGCTCAACATGGTTAGCCGTTACGCGCCAGTGAAATCGGATGATAACGGTGATGCGGTTGTTGCCGATGAGAAAAGCCTGCGCTTATTGTCACTTGCCGACAAAGTGGCAAAAACCGATGCTAACGTCATGATTTTGGGCCCAAGTGGCTCAGGAAAAGAGGTCATGTCTCGCTACATTCATAACTCATCTCCGCGTAAAGATGGGCCATTTGTGGCGATCAACTGTGCCGCCATTCCAGACAACATGCTCGAAGCCACCTTATTTGGTTATGAAAAAGGGGCATTTACAGGAGCGGTACAAGCTTGTCCGGGCAAATTTGAACAAGCACAAGGTGGCACCATTTTACTCGATGAGATCAGCGAGATGGATCTGAACCTACAAGCAAAACTGCTGCGCGTACTCCAAGAGCGTGAAGTGGAACGCTTGGGGGGGCGTAAAAGCATTAAGCTTGATGTCCGCGTATTGGCGACCAGCAACCGCGACCTAAAGCAGTATGTGCAGGAAGGCAATTTCCGTGATGATTTATATTATCGTCTCAACGTCTTCCCAATCTCATGGCCAGCGCTACGTGACCGCAAAGGGGATATTGAACCGCTTGCTCACCACCTTGTAGAGCGTCACTGCACTAAACTTGGTTTACCTGTGCCTCGTATCGCGCCGCAAGCCATTAACAAGTTGCTTAGTTACGCTTGGCCGGGCAACGTCCGTGAACTTGATAACGTCGTGCAACGCGCGCTGATCTTGAGTGAGCAAGGAGACATTGCAAGTGAACATATCTTGTTGGAAGGGGTTGATTGGCAAGATGCTAGCAGCTTGCAACAAGTCGTAGAGCGCAGCGATATTGCCACACCAGAGATTAAGCCTGTAGCACAAGCCGAAGTGAACAAGCTGTTTAATAACAATGGCGCTGCATTGGGTGATGAGCTGAGAGATCAAGAGTACACCATTATCATGGATACTTTAGTCGAGTGCCAAGGCCGCCGTAAAGAGATGGCTGACAAGCTCGGAATTAGCCCTAGGACACTGCGTTATAAATTAGCAAAAATGCGTGATGCAGGAATTGATATCCCGAATTAACCCCAAAGTGGGTGATGGCATATAAATTGCTGCATCACAGAAAGAAGCAGCACAGCAGTCAAAGATTTGGCGTTAGAGGTAGCAATGAGACTTGATGGTTTAAACAGCGAAATGCAAACAATGATGTTGGAAGCAACCAATGCTCGTCCTGCGGCAACTGGACAAAGTGTGAGTGCTGATTTTGGCGACATGCTTTCCAAAGCCATTAATAACGTGAACAGTTTGCAAAAGACCTCAGGTAATTTACAAACCCGCTTTGATCGGGGAGATGAAAATGTCTCACTATCGGATGTGATGATTGCTCGTAACAAGTCGAGTGTAGCCTTTGAAGCGACGATTCAAGTTCGAAATAAACTTGTCGACGCCTACAAAGAACTCATGAATATGCCCGTATAAATTAGGTAGCCGCCGTGGCAGAAGATAAGCAAACAACCGATCTTACCGTGACCAGTGGTTCTGACCACGCTTTAATGGCGAGCTCAGATCTAGACATGGACACGCAAAACCCAGATCTTGAAGAGAAGAGTTCATCCAAAAGTGATTTTGCGATGGGCGACTTGGACTTGTTGCGCCAGGTGGTGTTAGTCCTCTCTATTTCCATCTGTGTGGCACTGATTGTCATGTTGTTCTTTTGGGTTCGAGAACCTGAAATGCGCCCGCTTGGCGCTTATGAAACCGAAGAACTTATTCCTGTCCTCGATTATCTTGATCAGCAGAAACTGACCTACAAACTAGATGGTAATACTATCTTAGTGCCATCCAGTGAATACAACAGCTTAAAACTCAACCTCGTCCGTGCAGGGTTAAATCAAAACAAGCAAGCGGGCGATGAAATCTTGATGCAAGACATGGGCTTTGGTGTTTCTCAGCGCCTTGAGCAAGAGCGCCTTAAACTTAGCCGTGAACGTCAGCTTGCCAAAGCGATTGAAGAGATGAAGCTCGTCAACAAAGCTCGTGTGTTATTGGCGCTGCCTAAGCAAAGCGTATTTGTTCGTCATAACCAAGATGCTTCTGCCTCCGTATTTCTTACCTTGCGAACTGGCGCGAACCTTAAACAAGAAGAGGTCGACTCTATTGTCGATATGGTCGCCAGTGCCGTGCCAGGGATGAAACCCAATCGAATTACCGTGACTGATCAACATGGTCGGCTGCTCAGCTCAGGCTCTCAAGATCCTGTGTCGTCAGCCCGCCGTAAAGAACAAGAACTTGAACGCAAGCAAGAAGAGGCGCTGCGTGACAAAATTGATTCGGTATTAATCCCTATTCTAGGTTTTGGTAATTACACCGCCCAAGTGGATATCCAACTGGATTTCAGTGCCATTGAACAAACGCGTAAACGCTTTGACCCGAATACGCCAGCGACACGCAGCGAATATACGCTTGAAGACTATAACAACGGCAATGTGGTGGCTGGCGTTCCAGGTGCATTAAGTAATCAGCCACCTGCCGATGCTTCTATCCCACAAGACGTCGCGCAGATGAAAGATGGCTCGGTACTTGGGCAAGGTTCGGTCCATAAAGAAGCCACGCGCAATTTTGAACTCGATACCACCATCAGTCATGAACGCAAACAATCGGGTGTGGTGAATCGTCAAACCGTTGCGGTGGCGATTAAAAACCGACCATCGGTTAACCCAGAGACTGGCGAAGTCACCTATACTCCCTTGAGCGAAAGTGAAATTAGCGCCGTGCGACAAGTATTGATTGGGACGGTTGGCTTTGATGAAAACCGTGGCGATTTGTTGAATGTCTTGAGCATGCAATTTGCCGTGCCTGAAGTTGAGTCAATGGTTGATGTCCCTATTTGGGAGCATCCAAACTTCAACGATTGGGTACGCTGGTTTGCTAGTGCCTTGGTTATTGTGGTTGTGGTGCTGGTGCTGGTTCGCCCTGCGCTGAAAAAACTGCTCAACCCTGCTGCGGATGATGATGACCCAATGTACGGACCTGATGGTTTACCGATTGGTGCTGATGGTGAAACCAGTTTAATTGGCAGTGGTATTGATGGCGGTGATCTCTTTGAGTTTGGTTCCGGTATTGATTTGCCAAACTTACACAAGGATGAGGATGTACTGAAAGCGGTGCGTGCTCTAGTGGCCAATGAGCCTGAACTTGCGGCTCAAGTAGTGAAGAATTGGATGCAAAATGCCTGATAATAAAAATAAGAGTGGAACAGAAGTGACAGAATCATCGGTTGATATTTCAACAATTTCTGGTGATGAAAAAGCGGCTATTTTGTTGTTGAGCTTAAACGAAGAGGACGCCGCTGGCATCATCCGCCATCTTGAACCTAAGCAGGTACAACGAGTCGGTAGCGCGATGGCGAAAGCGAAAGAGCTTAGCCAAGAGAAAGTCGGCGCGGTGCACCGTGCTTTCCTCGAAGATATTCAGAAATACACCAATATCGGTATGGGCAGCGAAGACTTTATGCGTAACGCGCTTATCGCTGCATTAGGTGCCGATAAAGCCAATAACTTGGTCGATCAAATTTTGCTTGGCACGGGTTCAAAAGGTTTGGATTCATTGAAATGGATGGACCCACGACAAGTGGCGAGCATCATTGTTAATGAACACCCACAAATCCAAACCATTGTTTTATCGTATTTAGAACCGGATCAATCGGCTGAAATTTTGGCGCAGTTTGCTGAACGTGACCGTTTAGACTTATTGATGCGCATTGCCAACCTTGAAGAAGTACAACCTTCGGCATTGGCTGAGTTGAATGAAATCATGGAGAAACAATTTGCCGGTCAAGCGGGCGCGCAAGCGGCGAAAATTGGTGGCTTGAAAGCCGCGGCTGATATCATGAACTACCTCGATAACAATATCGAAGGCATCCTCATGGATCAGATGCGTGAGCAAGATGAAGACATGGCAACGCAGATCCAAGATCTGATGTTCGTGTTCGAAAACTTAGTCGAAGTGGACGACCAAGGCATTCAAAAATTGCTGCGTGATGTACCGCAAGATGTACTGCAAAAAGCACTTAAAGGTGCTGATGACGCATTGCGTGAGAAGATCTTCAAAAACATGTCAAAACGTGCAGCTGAGATGATGAAAGATGATCTGGAAGCCATGCCTCCGATTAAAGTATCAGATGTCGAAGCGGCGCAAAAAGAGATTCTGGCGATTGCACGTCGTATGGCCGACAGTGGCGAAATTATGCTGTCTGGCGGCGCAGACGAATTCTTATAATCTAACCCTGACTCAACAATAGGTAGCATTATGTCTGGAGAAAGAAAACGCGGCTTTTTACGTTTAGATGCAGACGCTAATATTGAACAAGCCAAAAAGTGGGGGTTGCCGGACTACGGCGCAGAGATCAATAAAAAAGCCAAAGAAACGGCAATGAACTACGACCCCGGTTGGATGCCAAGTTTTGATGAGCCAGTGGTTGAAGAGCCGCTGCAACTCAGCGAAGAAGAGATTGGCCAGATCAAACAAGGGGCTTATCAAGAAGGTTTGCACCAAGGTCAAGAAGCCGGATTCAAACAAGGCTATGAAAAAGGCAAAGAAGAAGGACTGATTGCAGGACACCAAGAAGGTGTTGAGCAAGGCAAAACCGAGGGTGTCGCTGAAGGGCAAACCCTTATCCAGCAGCAGGTTGATATTTTCGTTGGTCTTGCCAATCAATTTGCTCAACCGCTAGAGTTGATGAATGCCCAAGTCGAAAAGCAGCTGGTCGATATGGTTTTAACCTTGGTCAAAGAAGTCGTTCACGTTGAGGTACAAACCAACCCGCAAGTGATCTTAGATACCGTCAAATCGTCGGTTGAGTCCCTGCCTGTATCTGGTCATGCCATCACATTAAAACTCCATCCAGAAGATGTTGAAGTGATTCATTCTGCTTATGGCGAAAAAGAGCTGGATTTCCGAAACTGGACATTGGTCAAAGAACCGGCATTAAATCGCGGTGACGTCCAGATTGAAGCAGGTGAATCGAGTGTGAATTATCGAATGGAAGATCGCATTCGTAGCGTGTTGAAAAGTTTTTGTGGCACCAATCGTCACCAACAAGGTGATCAATAGTGTTGTCTCTTGCCGATCGCCTTAGTCAATACAAAACCGAAGGGTTAACCTGCCGCCCAATGGCATCGGGCAAATTGGTCCGTGTGGTTGGTTTAACCCTTGAGGCTACCGGTTGTAAAGCCCCTATTGGTAGCTTATGTAAAGTAGAAACCATGTCCGGAGAAATGGAAGCGGAAGTGGTTGGCTTTTCTGGCGATAACCTCTATCTGATGCCCAGCGAACAGATAACAGGCGTACTGCCCGGAGCTAAAGTTACCCCAATGACAGGGGATGCTGGCCTCCCAGTTGGGATGGAGCTGCTTGGACGGGTGATTGATGGTGTCGGTAATCCACTCGATGGGCTGGGGTCTATTTATACCGAAAAGCGCGCATCGTTTAATGCTGACCCCATCAATCCATTAGCTCGCAAACCCATAACAGAACCTCTGGACGTTGGCCTAAAAGCGATCAACGGTTTACTGACGGTGGGTAAAGGGCAGCGGATTGGTTTATTTGCCGGTTCTGGTGTCGGTAAGTCGGTAACGCTTGGCATGATGACTCGTGGCACAACCGCTCAAGTGGTGGTGGTGGGGCTGATTGGTGAACGTGGCCGCGAAGTAAAAGAGTTTATAGAAGAGATTTTAGGCGTTGATGGACGTCAACGTTCAGTTGTAGTAGCCGCGCCTGCGGACTCCTCACCGCTGATGCGTTTAAAAGGCTGTCAAACCGCGTTAGCGATTGCGGAATACTTTCGTGATCAAGGGTTAGATGTATTGCTACTCATGGACTCGTTGACTCGTTTTGCCCAAGCGCAACGTGAAATTGCGTTATCTGTGGGTGAGCCGCCAGCCACAAAAGGTTATCCGCCATCGGTGTTTGCTAAACTGCCCGCCTTGGTTGAACGAGCGGGAAATGGCGGTCCTCACCAAGGATCGATTACCGCTTTCTTTACCGTGCTCACCGAAGGGGATGATCTACAAGACCCGATCGCTGATGCATCGCGAGCCATTCTTGATGGTCACATTGTTTTATCACGTGAAATGGCCGATGCCGGACATTACCCAGCGATTGATGTAGAGAAATCGGTTAGCCGTGTCATGCCACAAATCACCACCGATGAACATCTGTTGATGTCGAAAGCGGTGCGTCAAATACTCTCCATCTGCCGGAAAAATCAAGATCTCGTCTCTATCGGTGCTTACAAGCCGGGGACGGACCCTGCGATTGACAGTGCATTTACGCTAAAACCTAGACTGGATGAATATTTGCAGCAAGGGATGAAGGATTCGGTTCCTTACGACATGTGCGTCAATATGCTCAAGCACGTTTTGCAAGTGGGGTAATCGATGGATAACGCACTCGAGTTTTTGCTTGACCAAGCCAAAGACAAAGAAGAAAAAGCCGTGATGGCGTTATCTAAATCGCGTGATGAGTTAGAGAGTTATTACAAGCAGTTAGCGCAGATTGAACAATACCGACTGGATTATTGTCAGCAGCTTATGGAGCGCGGCATGTCAGGTTTGACGGCGAGCCAATATGGACACTTAAACCGATTTCTTACCCAGTTAGATGAAACCCTTGTCAAACAAAGAGATGCAGAACAACACTTCAAAAATCAGGTAGAGAACTGCCAAGAGCATTGGATGGAAGTGAGAAAACAGCGACGCTCTTACGAATGGCTCATTGAAAAAAAACAGATAGAAGCGCAACGTCTGCAAGATAAACGAGAGCAGAAGCAGATGGATGAGTTTTCTACACTGCTCTTTAGTCGGCAACGTTCTAATCAACACAAGTTTTAAGCAACATAAGTTTTAATCAAAATAAGTTTTAAGTCACTGACGCCTCAAGTCGTCAACGTGTCCAATAAGATGGGTGTCATACTTTCTTATCGATATTGAAGGCTTGGCTCATTTCTTGCTTCTGACTAATCACGGAGTTCATTAGGTTAATCCACTGCGCCATCGTCAAAAAATGATGAAACATGGCTTACTGGCCAATAATGAATCCGCGTCATCCTCTGTTTTTAGTGCGAGCATCATGGATATGAATGTAAATATTACAACACCATCCGACACCTCTAAAATGGCCAGCGTGAGTAAAGCAGGCTCTGATGCGGTGAGTGAAGGTTCTGAATCTCAAGGTTTTTTTGAAAAACTGACCGCCCTCATTATGGGTCGTAGCACTGAATCTTCGGCAGAAACCGACTTTAAGGCGCTGGATGAGGGAGCTGTGCTCACCGATGACGTAGCATCCCAAAGTAGCGATGCCTTGTTAGATAAAGAACTTGGTGAGGCATTGAGTGAAGAGGCCGATGTTGATACCGCGCAAACAAAATCACCCCCTTCAGCAGAGGTTGATGACTCCGCTCTTCAGCAGAAAACAGCACAAGTGATGAGCGATGGCGATGAAATCCTTGGCCGTTTAAATAGCGCCAATCAAGCACTTGCTGACCAAAACGGCAAAACCTTGCCACAAAACACTCATCCGGTAGACGTGCAAATCGACGACAACGCAGGTGACTCCTCGGATCAAGTGGAGCAAAAAGCGCCAGCGGCTGCGCAAATATCAGCACAGGATGCATTCGCTAAACCCACTACTGAACCAGTAGCACCGACGTCAGTGAATGAGCAAGCTCCATTATCTGATCAGCACATCACGGAACAAGATGCAGAGCGTGTGCTGCCTATTCAGCAGGGCAAAGAGCGTTTGATTGCTGCGGAAGGGTCACCTACGGCATCAAGCTTAAGCGCAGAGACTGAAGAGAATGGTGAACTCATCCTGCCGGAATCAGTCCGAAAATTCATTCAGCCGCCTCAAGATACAAAGTCAGTACAAGCAAGCGCTTTGTCGCAAGCGATAGAAGATGAGGCCACTTTACTTGCCACAACTGAAGGTGGCGATGCAGCAGTTAACGCGGTGGCAAAAAGTGACAACGCCATGCCCATAGAGCCATCACCTTTGGTTGAAGCGCAAGCACTTGATTCACAATTGACGACAAATTTAGCAGAGGGCAAGTTGCCACTCTCTCCATCTACGAATACACCTCAAACCGATTCGGAAAATGATCAGCAAGGACTGCCCACAGAGGCATTATTGACTGCCGCAGCCATTCCTTGGGCGAACACAGTTGTTGCCGAAGGGCAAGCATTACCTCTAGATGTGGCACAAAGTGAAACGGTCCTCAAGGGTAAAAATACGCCGGTTTCATTAGCCCATTCTGTTCAGCAAGCCTTAGCTCAGCAACAATCTCAAACCATGCAGGCTGCCGTGGCGGCAGACAAAGCCGCACTAGCATCGTCACCTCTTGTGACAGCAAGCAATGAGTTATCCAATGTACAAATACAACAGTTAGCGAATGCGGCCACGATACCAGCTGCAACCCATGCAGAATTGCCACTCAACCCCGCGTTATTCAAAGCCGGATTAGGCGCGAAAGCGTTATCGGGTGTGAATGATGCAGGGTCTGCTCAAGAGCAAAAAGAGGGCACATTAGCGCAGCAGCTTTCGAGTGCTTTGGGGCAACATGGTTTGAACGCGACGCAGAGCCGTGCTGACAACTTGCAAGCCGCGCAACAGCCTCCTTTGTTGCTTAACCGAGAAATGGCCAGTGAGCAAATGGCGGAACGGCTGCAAATGATGATGTCGAAAAACCTTAAACATGTCGATATTCGCTTAGATCCACCGGAATTGGGGCGTTTACAAATTCGTATGAATATGAATGGTGATCATACGACGGTTCATTTTACGGTCGCTAACCATCAAGCACGTGATGTGATTGAACAATCTATGCCAAGGCTACGAGAAATGTTGGCACAACAAGGTGTGCAGTTGGGTGAGACCTCTGTCCAACAACAGAGCGCTGGTCAGCAACAAGCGCGCTACACTGCCGACGGGGATGCTCAATCTGGTCAATTGGCGCGCAACGGAAGCTATTTAGACGAAGAAAACCTTGATACAGACGTCAAACTTGATTTGAATGTCGCATCAAAGCGTGATGGAATCAGTTATTACGCTTAAACTAATATTAAAAATAACGACATAGAGAACATTATGGCCGATGAAGAGTTAGGCGCGGAAGCCCCCAAAGGGAAGAAAAAACTGCTGATTATCATTATTGCTGCCGTAGTGTTACTGCTTGGTGGTGGTGGTGCAGCTTTCTTTTTGATGAGCGGAGATGAGGGTGAAGCCACGAGTGAGCAAGCCCCCGCAGCGCAGCAAGCTTTGCCAACGGATCCTGTGGCTTACGTTAATATTGCACAGCCGTTTGTGTTTAACGTCACAGGTGATAAGAAAGATCGTTTGGTGCAAATCAAAGTGCAGTTGATGGTGCGAGGTTCAGAAAACGAAAGCCTTGCACGTTACCATTCACCTTTAGTGGAAAGCTCTTTACTGGCCACTTTTGCGTCTGCCACTGTGGAACAGCTTCGTAGCCCTACCGGGCGAATTGAGCTGAGAGATAAGGCGACCGATGACATTAAAGCGGCACTCACTAAAGCGGTTGGGCAACCTGTGATCGAAAAAGTGTTGTTTACTGATTTTGTAATGCAGTAGGTGAGAAGTGACTGATTTATTAAGCCAAGACGAAATTGATGCCCTGCTTCATGGTGTAGACAGTGTTGATGAGGCGGAAGACGATGACGATGTTGCCGATAAATCGGCGATTAACTTTGACTTCTCTTCACAAGACCGTATCGTCCGTGGGCGCATGCCTACGCTGGAGCTTATCAACGAACGTTTTGCTCGTCACATGCGTATTAGTTTGTTCAACATGCTGCGTAAAACGGCTGAAGTGTCGATCAACGGCGTACAGATGATGAAGTTTGGTGAATACCAAAATACGCTTTATGTTCCGACTAGTTTGAACATGGTGCGTTTTCGTCCGTTAAAAGGGACCGCGTTGGTCACGATGGAAGCGCGTTTAGTCTTCATTTTGGTGGAAAACTTTTTTGGTGGCGATGGACGTTTCCACGCTCGAATTGAAGGGCGCGAATTTACGCCAACAGAACGACGTGTCATTCAATTACTGTTAAAAATTGTTTTCGGTGACTACAAAGAAGCTTGGTCACCGGTGATGGGCGTTGAGTTTGAATATTTGGATTCAGAAGTGAACCCAAGTATGGCTAACATCGTCAGCCCAACGGAAGTGATCGTAGTGAGCTCGTTTCATATCGAAGTCGATGGCGGCGGCGGCGATTTCCACGTGGTCATGCCTTATTCGATGGTTGAACCCATTCGTGAGTTACTCGATGCGGGTGTCCAGTCGGATAAAATGGAAACCGATGTGCGTTGGAGTTCTGCACTGCGCGAAGAGATCATGGATGTACCCGTCAATTTCCGAGTCAATTTATTAGAACAAGACATTTCATTGCGTGACTTAATGGATCTACAAGTAGGCGATATCATCCCAATTAAAATGCCCAAAAACGCAACGATGTTTGTTGAAGAGCTGCCTACTTACCGAGTGAAAATGGGCCGCTCTGGTGAAAAACTGGCGGTTCAAGTCTCTGAAAAAATTAAACGCCCTGATGTAGTAAAAACGGATCTCGCCTTTTTAGGCAAAGACATCATGTCTGAATTTGAAGATGATGACGAAGAAGATAACGAAGAATAATAGAGTAGGTAACGAAGATGGAACCAAGTGACGACCAAAGATTGGCAGACGAATGGGCAGCCGCATTAGGGGAAGACCCATCCGCGCCTAGTATTGATGTAGATGAAATTCTGGCCGCGCCTCTTGATGAATTGAAAGACACTTCACCACCGATCACCGAAGATGAGCGCCGCAAACTTGATACGATCATGGACATTCCGGTGACCATTTCGATGGAAGTGGGGCGTTCGAAGATCAGCATTCGTAACTTACTGCAATTGAACCAAGGCTCGGTGGTTGAGCTTGATCGCATCGCGGGTGAGTCATTGGATGTGATGGTGAACGGCACCTTGATTGCTCATGGAGAAGTGGTAGTGGTTAACGATAAATTCGGTATTCGTTTAACCGATGTAATCAGCCAGACTGAGCGTATTAAAAAGCTGCGTTAGCATAACGTCAGTTTACGAAAAAGAAGTATTTGGATGAAAAAACTGATCGGTTTATTGCTCTGTTCAAGCCAAGCGATGGCAGCGCCGAATGATCACTTAGATTTAGCGACCACTTTCGGGTCGCTTTTGTTCGTTATTGCGCTAATTCTCTTTTTGGCTTGGGTGTTAAAACGCATGCGAGTGCCCACGTTCGGTAATCAAAAAGGGTTGAGCATTGTACGTCAACTGCCAGTGGGTACTAAAGAGCGTATCGTTATTGTGCAAGCGGGAGAAGAACAATTTCTCGTCGGAGTCACGTCACAATCCGTCCAATTGATCGCAAAATTAGATGCCCCACTCAAACAGGAGGAGGCTGAGGTCAGTCCGTTTGCCGGTCAACTGACTCAGCTGCTAAAGAAAAATGACAAGAAATAGTCGCACGGCCTCATTGGGTTACCTTGGTCATCTATGGCATCTTTCTATGTTGCTGGTGGCATTATTGTTTACCCCGTTTGCGTTTTCAGAGCAAGAGTTAGCCACGCCAATTCCTTCCAGCACCGTAGGTGCAGAAACGGTGACAGTAACGGCGATGAATAAAGACAGTGGCGCCTCTAAAACCATAGCCGCTGGTAGCGTCAGTGGTGGTGGCGGTATTCCAGCATTTACCATGACGACCAATTCAGATGGCAGTCAAGATTACTCGATCAATCTACAAATTTTAGCCTTGATGACCATGTTGGGTTTTTTGCCTGCCATGGTCATTTTGATGACTTCCTTTACACGTATCGTGATTGTGATGTCGATCTTGCGCCAGGCAATGGGCCTGCAACAAACGCCGTCAAACCAAGTAATTATCGGCATCGCTATTTTTCTCACTTTTTTCATTATGTCACCAGTCATCAACGCCATTAATGAGCAAGCTGTGCAGCCATATCTCAATGAGCAGATGACGGCGCGTCAAGCGTTTGATACGGCTCAAGAGCCACTAAAAGCCTTCATGCTGAAACAGACGCGAGTCAAAGATTTAGAAACCTTTGTTGAGATATCGGGCTCTGACGCAACCAATCCTGAAGAGGTCTCGATGGCGGTGCTGATCCCTGCGTTCATCACCTCGGAGCTAAAAACGGCGTTTCAAATCGGCTTTATGCTATTTTTACCCTTTTTAATCATTGATTTAGTGGTGGCGTCTGTTTTGATGGCGATGGGTATGATGATGCTTTCGCCGATGATCGTCTCGCTGCCTTTTAAACTCATGCTGTTTGTACTAGTGGATGGATGGAACTTGATCCTCTCAACGCTAGCCGGCAGTTTTGCTTTATAGCGGGGGCGCGAATGACTCCTGAAGTCTTTGTTGAGCTGTTTCGAGACGCACTGTGGATGGTGCTTATCATGGTGTGCGCCATCATCATCCCGAGTTTGTTGATTGGCTTAGTGGTCGCCATTTTCCAAGCCGCGACCTCAATTAACGAACAGACGTTGAGCTTTTTACCGCGTCTCATTGTGACGTTACTGGCACTGATGTTCTTTGCCCATTGGATGACGCAGATGTTGATGGAGTATTTCTTCTCTATCGTTGAACGGCTACCACAGGTACTGTACTAGGAGCTTGAATGGAGTACCCAACAAGCCTCGTTTTAGAGTGGATTGCTAGCTATTTTTGGCCCTACACTCGTATTTCCGCCATGCTGATGGTGATGTCAGTCACTGGGGCCCGCTTTGTTCCGACCCGAGTGCGGCTCTACTTAGGTTTGGCTATTACCTTCGCCGTGATGCCCGCGATTCCTGCCGTTTCAGAGACCGTTGAACTACTTTCATTTAAAGGTTTTTTGACCACCTTTGAGCAGATTATTATTGGCGTTGCAATGGGCATGATCACCCAGTTTATAATCCAAACCTTTGTTATGCTTGGCCAAATATTGGGTATGCAAGCCAGCTTAGGTTTTGCTTCAATGGTCGACCCCGTAAACGGGCAGAACACCCCTTTGCTTGGTCAATTGTTTATGTTTTTAGCGACCTTGTTCTTCTTAGCAACCGATGGTCATTTAAAGATGATCCAACTGGTGGTATTCAGTTTCAAAACCTTGCCTATTGGCGATGGGGCATTAACGACCGTGGATTTTCGTGAGCTCGCATTGTGGCTGGGAATTATGTTTAAAGTGGCGCTGAGTATGTCTCTTTCTGGCATCATTGCGCTATTAACCGTCAACTTATCATTTGGTGTGATGACTCGTGCAGCCCCTCAGCTCAACATTTTCTCGTTGGGTTTTGCGTTTGCGCTTTTGGTCGGCTTGTTACTCTGTTGGTATATTTTAGGCGGCCTGTATAGTCACTACGAACTATTCTGGTTAGAAGGCGAGCAACAAATTTGTCGCCTTATCCGTATGAACTGTTAGGAGGCGCGTTTGGCAGAGTCAGACGGTCAAGAACGTACCGAAGACGCCACGCCCAAGCGATTGGACGAGGCGCGAAAAAAAGGTCAGGTCGCTCGTTCAAAAGAGTTAGCGTCCGTTTCGGTACTGGTGGTGGGTGCGATTGCATTGATGTGGTTTGGCGAATCGTTAGCCCGAGCCTTGTACGCTTTGATGGGTCGAATCTTCAACTTAAGCCGAGAAGAAGTGTTTGATCTCGGAAAGTTGTTTGATATTGCGGCTGGTTCTCTTGCGACCCTGATATTGCCACTCTCGCTTATCTTAATCACGTTATTTATTGCTGCATTAATTGGCGCGGCTGGCATTGGTGGAATTAACTTTTCTGTCGAAGCTGCGATGCCAAAGCCCTCCAAAATGAACCCGCTCAGTGGCTTAAAACGTATGTTCGGTTTGCAAAGTTGGGTTGAGTTATTTAAGTCCATTTTAAAAGTACTGCTTGTTTCTGGCGTTGCTTTTTATCTGATCAATGCATCGAAAGAAGATCTATTTCAACTGAGCATGGATGTCTATCCACAAAATATTTTCCATGCGCTCGATATTTTGCTCAACTTTGTGTTGCTGATCAGTTGTTCTTTATTGGTCGTGGTCGCCATCGATATCCCATTCCAAATCTGGCAGCACGCTGACCAATTAAAAATGACCAAGCAAGAAGTAAAAGACGAATACAAAGATACGGAAGGAAAACCTGAGGTTAAAGGCCGAATTCGGATGTTGCAGCGTGAAGCGGCCCAGCGGCGGATGATGGCGGAAGTGCCACAAGCGGATGTAATTATCACCAACCCAGAACACTTCTCAGTTGCGCTGCGCTATAAACAAAATACGGATAAAGCACCGATTGTGGTGGCTAAAGGCGTCGATCACATGGCGATGAAAATTCGTGAAGTAGCACGTGCGCATGATATACACATCATCCCCGCACCGCCTTTGGCTCGAGCGCTTTATCACACAACCGATCTTGAACAGGAGATCCCCGACGGGCTTTTCGTGGCGGTTGCGCAGGTACTGGCTTATGTCTTTCAGCTTAAGCAGTATCGTAAACGCGGTGGCCAAAGACCCAAACTCGATGAGAATAACATGCCGATTCCACCGGATTTACGACATTAATCCTCATCGTTATGCTGGAGCAAAAGCGTTGATGCTGAAGTTAGCGTCAGTTTAAATCACTTATCAGGAATGGAAAGCAGCACCAACACCGCGCCATGCCCGCCAAATTCAAGAGGGGCTTGATGAAACGCCATCACATCAGGATGTTGAGCGAGCCAGAGAGGAACTTTTTGTTTGAGAATGTGTTTACCGATCCCATGTTGGACACAAGCGCAGTGAATATTTTCCTTCACACAATAAGCAACCATCGCCCCGAGTTCTCGTTTCGCTTCTTGCTGTGTCATGCCGTGCATATCCAAAAACACATCCGGCACATAAACGCCACGTCTTAACCGTTTAACTTCATATTTCGACACATCATCACGAGCATAGCGCGTCGGGCCTTCATCGCTGAGTTTTGGTATAAACTCATCGGAAAAATAAAATTCGGTATCGCTGGCTTCCCGCGCAATACGGCGGATTTCTTTTTGTTTGGGGTTTCTGTTTGGCGGCTGGATTATGGTATCCTGTCGCAACTTTTTAACGCCCTTTACTGCATCCCGAAACAAGTCGAAAGCGTCATCGTGTTCGGTCTCTTTTTGGCTCATTGGGTTTGGTCATTTTCTAACAGATCGATATTGGCAGTATTGTAGCGCTTTTCGGAGGCAATTTTGGATAAGATTTTTGTAGAAGAGGCGGTTTCTGAACTTCACACGCTTCAAGATATGATTCGTTGGACGGTCAGCCGTTTTAATGCCGCCAACTTATTTTATGGTCATGGGACCGATAATGCGTGGGATGAAGCCGTTCAGCTAATCCTACCGACACTCTATCTTCCGATTGATGTTCCTCCGCATGTACTGAATTCTCGTTTAACAGGCAGCGAACGTCTGCGTATTGTTGAACGGGTGATTAAGCGCATTAATGAACGTACTCCTATCGCTTATTTAACCAATAAAGCGTGGTTCTGTGGCCTTGAGTTTTATGTGGATGAGCGAGTACTGGTGCCACGTTCACCGATTGGCGAATTGATTGAAGCGCAGTTCCAACCTTGGTTGATCGACGAGCCTGTACGCATTATGGATTTGTGTACTGGCAGCGGTTGCATCGCCATTGCGTGCGCCCACGCGTTCCCTGATGCTGAAGTGGATGCGATTGATATCTCAACCGACGCACTGCAAGTGGCGGAGCAAAATATTCAAGATCACGGTATGGAGCAACAAGTTTTCCCGATCCGTTCCGATCTATTCCGTGATTTGCCAAAAGAGAAATATGACCTAATCGTGTCGAATCCACCGTATGTGGATCAAGAAGATATGAATAGTTTGCCCAAAGAGTTCAAACACGAACCAGAACTCGGCTTAGCCGCCGGTACCGATGGTTTGAAATTGGTGCGTCGTATTTTGGCCAATGCGGCGGGATACCTCACTGATAACGGTATTTTGATCTGTGAAGTGGGCAATTCGATGGTGCATATGATGAACCAATACGACCACATTCCGTTTACTTGGCTTGAGTTTGAAAATGGTGGGCATGGCGTATTCATGCTGACTCGCCAGCAGTTGGTTGATTGCGCTAGCGACTTTGCGCTTTATATCGACTAATGCCGTACGCATAAGAAAAACGCCAGCCACAGTGCTGGCGTTTTTTTATCCATTAGAAAAATACACATTGCTTTATTTTGGGGCTTTACATCATTTCGTAATAAAGCCACTATGAATCCACGAACAATAGAATGAAGCGGTGATAGGGAGCATGTCGCTCTGTGTCATCAATATTGAGGAAGTAATGGCAGGAAACAGTATCGGACAACATTTTCGGGTGATGACATTCGGAGAAAGTCACGGTATCGCACTAGGATGTATCGTCGACGGATGCCCTCCGGGCTTAGAAATTACAGAAGCTGACTTACAGATAGACCTAGATCGTCGCCGTCCTGGCACATCTCGCTATACAACGCAGCGCCGTGAAGCGGATGAAGTCAAAATTCTTTCTGGTGTATTTGAGGGGAAAACCACAGGTACATCGATCGGTCTATTAATTGAAAATACCGACCAACGTTCAACCGATTATTCAGACATTAAAGACAAGTTTCGCCCCGGTCATGCCGATTATACCTACCACCAAAAATATGGCATTCGCGACTATCGTGGTGGTGGCCGTTCATCAGCACGAGAGACAGCGATGCGAGTGGCAGCGGGAGCCATTGCGAAGAAATATCTCAAACAAGAATTTGGGGTTGAAATTCGCGCTTACTTGTCACAAATGGGTGATGTTTGTATCGATAAAGTGGATTGGAATGAAATTGAGAATAACGCCTTTTTCTGTCCAGATGCAGACAAAGTGGCGGCATTCGACCAACTGATCCGTGATTTGAAAAAAGAAGGTGATTCGATCGGTGCAAAAATTCAAGTTGTCGCGACCAACCTGCCTGTTGGTTTAGGTGAGCCGGTATTTGATCGTCTAGATGCGGATATTGCGCATGCTTTGATGAGCATTAATGCGGTGAAAGGGGTAGAGATTGGTGACGGTTTTGATGTCGTGCAGCAAAAAGGCAGCCAGCATCGAGATCCTCTAACACCGAACGGCTTTCGCTCAAATCATGCCGGCGGTATTTTAGGCGGTATTTCGACTGGGCAAGATATTGTCGCCAGTATTGCGCTTAAACCCACGTCAAGTATTACAGTACCTGGCGATACCATTACTCGCACGGGTGAACCCACACAACTTATCACGAAAGGTCGCCATGATCCTTGCGTTGGTATTCGCGCTGTGCCCATTGCCGAAGCAATGCTGGCGATTGTGTTGATGGACCACTTACTTCGTCATCGCGGGCAGAATTTTGCGGTTCAAACCGAAACGCCTAAAATCTAATCCAGTATAACCGAATTAAAATGAAAAGCGCCCTTCTTGCTAGGGCGCTTTTGTTTTAAGCAATTTTCTGTTTGGCCAATTTCCGCGGCTGAATGAATTTTTTATCGAAACAAGTCAGCTAACTAACTAAATATCTAACATCGGAATATCTAACATCGGATTGTGGCTAATGAATCTGATTTTCAGCATCAAGCTGGAAAGAAGGCAAACGCCATTTAAAACGCACTGCCGCCATACGCAATAAATAACCCACAATAAGCGTTACTATCGTGCTGGTGACATCATTGATGCCGAATGCGAGTAAGGTTAAATAAAGCCCTGAAGCGACTAATGAAACCGAAGCGTAGAGTTCTTCATGCAGTACCAGTGGCGTTTGTCTGCAGATTAAATCGCGTAATAACCCACCAAACACCCCAGTGACCAACGCAGAAACCATACAAATGCCGGGATGCAAACCCATGCCCATTGCGACTTTTGTGCCTATGATACTGAACACAATTAGCCCCAATGCATCTAAACGAATGAACAACCCTTTGAGTTTGATTACCCATTTAGCTAAGCCTGTGGTGAGAACGCCTGCGATACAGGTAATGGCTAAAAACTCCGGATTCTTCACCCAACCTAGCGGATAATGGCCGAGTAAAATATCCCTCACCGTACCGCCTCCAATCGCAGTGGCACTCGCTACTAACATCACACCGAACCAATCCATTTTTCGACGGCCTGCACTCAATGCGCCAGTCATCGCTTCGGCAGTAATACCAATAATATATAAAACACTGAGCAACATAATGCGGTACTCCGACAGCACTTCCTTAGGTATATAAGAACCGAGAAAGCGGTTGAACTTAAAAATGGAGGCGCAAGTGTAGTAGTAAAGTCAGGCGATGGCGAATGAGATTTTATGCCAAGAAACCGTTTGACCGATTAATAAAACTAATGAAGTGGGGCGATTGAATGGCTTTACCTGACTACAGAAAAATAAGAGAATGCGTTGAGAAATTTTTGCCTGCATGACTGAGCGATGACACATCAATACCAAGACTTGATCTCCCTGTTCAATGACACTTTTTTTGAGCCATTCAATACGCGTTTAGAGCTCGGTGGTGATGAGCCGATTTACTTGCCTGCTGATGCGCAAATTAATCATCACCGCATCATTTTCGCACGGGGATTCTTTGCCTCGGCACTGCACGAAATCGCGCATTGGTGCGTCGCCGGGCCTGAACGGCGATTGATGGAAGATTTTGGCTATTGGTATCAACCAGACGGGCGAACCGCGCAAGTCCAAGCCGAATTTGAAAAAGTAGAGGTGCGCCCTCAAGCGTATGAGTGGATTTTATCGGTCAGTGCTGGCTTTCCTTTTACTGTGAGTTGTGACAACCTACACGGCGATTTTGAACCAGACCGCATCACCTTTATGACTCAGGTACATCGTGAGGTAGTCGCTATCTTACAGGTTGGGCTTCCACCCCGAGTGAAGATGCTGTCAGATGCATTACGTGCTTTTTATGGTACGACAGAATTAAGGCTAGAGCACTTTATCATCAGGTAACTAGCTAAATAATAAGAGAAAATGAGAGTTGTATGATTATTGGATTTGAAGAAAAACTGCTGGAAATGATTGATGCACGTATTGCGACGGCATCGGACGATGAATTGTTTGCGGGTGGTTATTTGCGAGGTCATATTTCTTTGTCTGCAGCCGCGTGTGAAGATGAAGGAATTGACGATCTATCTCTGTTTAAAGCACGAATTGAGCAAAGCCTAGAGCAAGCGCGCACAGAGCTTACGCCTGCCGACCGCGTGATTGTGTTCGATTTATGGACCGAGCTTCACAACCAAGCTTAAGATGAGCACACTTAACTCATTCGAATTCTTTGAATGAGTCCGTAAAATTTTTATGGTTGTTGTTAATTTGTGCGATCGCTATGCTTAAGCCATATTCGAACACACAAGGGCAACACCATGAAAGTCATCGCATTTGGAGCATCAAACAGCTCAACTTCAATCAATAAAGCATTGGCCACTTACACCGCTCACCTCATTGAAGGTGCAGACGTGGTGGTGCTTGATATTAACAACTATACCGTTCCTATGTTTAGCGAAGATCTTGAAAAAGAGCTTGGTCAAGCCGAAGGCGCTCAAGCTTTTCTGCGTGATCTTGCTCAAGCGGATGCGTTTGTTATCTCTTTTGCTGAGCATAATGGTCACTACCCAGCGGCGTACAAAAATTTATTTGACTGGGCAACACGCATTGACCGTGAACTATTCAAAGGTAAACCTGCTGTTTACCTAGCCAGCTCTCCTGGTCCTGGTGGCGCGCAATCGGTTTTGGCGGCGGCAAATAATTCTGCTCCTTATTTTGGTGGTAATGTAAAAGCGTCTGTCTCGGTACCGAGTTTTTATGACAATTTTGACTTGGCTACGGGTCAAGTGACTAATCCAGAAGTGGCGGCACAATTGAAAGACGCGATTGCGAAGCTCGTATAGCTTTCTTGTCTCGTTTTAAGTTCGTCTCACCTTAAGTCTCACGCCTTTTCGCGTGAAAAAGTGAGCATTAAAAAAGCCTTGCTGGATAAGTAAGGCTTTTTTCTATGATGGGTTTTATCGAAGAGTACGTTCGGTGATGGCTTTGCCTTTTTTGAGTTTTCTCACCCACATTCGACTTGGATGAAGCGTTTCGAGTACATCAACAGCAAGTGGTAGCGGATCGCCATTCATTTGTGAAGCCAGCAACTCAGCCATTAATGGCGCAGAACTTAGCCCTCGCGATCCTAGCCCGAGCATGCAGTACAAATGAGGATAGTGAGCCACAGATGGAGTCTGTTGCGGATCTTGGTACGTTAACGGCTGGTAGTCGAGTTTGATCTGTTCAAAGTTGCCCACATTCCCGACAAACGGCAAATGATCGCGGCTGACACAGCGAACGCCTTGGCGAGATTGATTGCTAGATGTATCGACTTGCTGTGTCCAGTTTTGGTCGTTAATACAACGGGTTAAGCGTTGTCCATTCTCTTGCTGCGCCGCCGCATCGAATGCTTGGTTGATTTGACTTCGGTCATAGCTTGCGCCAATGCAGTGCTGTTGAGTGTTGGGGTTGTGCGGCGTCATATAGCCGTCGTAACACAACACGCTGCTCAGCTTTTGCAATGTTTCTGAGGTTGGAATATGGCTCACTTGTCCTTTCACTTTGCCAAGTGGCAACGCTTGAGTTTGCTCGAAATGGTCAAATTGATGACCGTTTGCAATGACCACACACTGATGGTGCTTTTCGCTACCATTAACACTTAATGTCCACTGCCGTTGTATTTCATCCCAGCGCAAAGACTCCACCTTGTGATTGAAATAGGCGTTGAATCGCTCACTTTGGCTTAATTGGTCAAACAGGCCTTGTGTCAGTTGAGCAGGGCAAAGCCATCCTCCGAGTGGGTAATGTAAGCTGACCATGTCAGTCGGTAAGCCGACGTTTTGTAACGTTGCTTGTTGATCGCAGTAGTGCATTAGCTGAGGGTTAAATTTCCCTTCAAGCATCGCCATCTGTTTTTGGGTCGATTTTTCATCCCACATCAATTGGGTCACACCACACCAATCATGATCAAAAGGGACGGTTTGCGCCATTTGCTCAACAAATTGCCGAGCAAACAGAAAAGCGGGCGCAAAAACACGCGATACACCACTGTGGTCTTTATTCAGCAGTGGGTAAACCGCACCTTGTCGGTTACCTGAAGCACCTTGAGCGGCCTGAGGATCGGCGCAATACAGGCTGACATTGATACCGCGGCGATTGAGCATTTTAGCTAATGTGGCACTAGCAATGCCGCCGCCGATGATCGCCACGTCGGTAACATTGGTCGTCGGCGCAATCGCAAACCAAGGTTTTATATTGCTGTACGGCGTTTTGTGTTCCAGTTGACCAGCAATCATCTCTCTTTTGGTGCCAAAGCCTTTCACTTTTTTCATCGAAAAGCCTGCTTCTATCAATCCGCGTCGTACAAAACCTGCGGCGGTAAAAGTGGCGCACGTGGCTTTGTGTTTCGCCAGTTTGGCCATATTCTCAAACAGCGTTTGATTCCACATTTCAGGGTTTTTACTGGGAGCAAAACCATCCAAAAACCATGCGTCTACCACGCCTTGCTCGGTTGTGGGAACTTGCGGCATACACTCTTTGATATCACCGAACCAAAGATCAAGGGTAATGGCGCCATCATCAAGAACAATGCGATGACATTCTGGTACTGCAATCGGGTAGTGTTGTTGAAGCTTTTTCGCATAAGTCGCTAATTCAGGCCACGCTTGGTGCGCTGTTATCAAGTCGTGTTTATTGAGCGGATATTTTTCAAAACTGATAAAATGCAGCGCTTGCAATGGCGCATTTGGGTTTTGTTGCCTAAACGCATCAAATTCTTGCCATACAGCGAGAAAATTTAACCCAGTGCCAAACCCCGTTTCGGCAATGACGAATCGTTTTTGGTCATATTGGTGCCATCTTTGTGGTATATGATTTTGGGAAAGAAACACGTAACGCGTCTCTTCTAGGCCGTTAACGTTGGAAAAGTAAACGTCATCGAATTGGTCGGAAACGGGTGTGCCCGCTTCATTCCAACCCAGTGTTGCGTTGGTTATGCTGGTCATAATGGTGTAATTCTGTGAAATCGGGCGATATATAGCTCGAGATTGTACGAATTTCTGGGAAAGCTGACCACTTTTGTTATTCTTCTTAGTTATTATCTAAGCGAATTTTGAATTATAGGAATGTCACATGAAACGAGTCGTAATCACCGGTATGGGTATTGTTTCAAGTATCGGTAACAACGTCGAAGAAGTTTTAGCGTCTCTAAAAGCAGGCAAATCAGGTATTACCGCTTCTGAGCAGTTCAAAGAGAACGGTTTACGCTCTCAAGTGTGGGGTAGCCTAAAAATGAACCCTGCTGACCATATTGATCGCAAACAGATGCGTTTTATGGGTGATGCGGCCGCGTTTGCATACCTATCAATGGAACAAGCGATTGCCGATTCAGGTTTAGCACCAGAGCAGGTCTCTAATGACCGTACTGGTATTGTGGCTGGTTCTGGCGGTGCGTCGTCGTATAACCAAGTTATTGCTGTCGACACATTGCGCACAAAAGGCGTGAAGCGCGTTGGTCCTTACATGGTTCCACGTACTATGTCTTCGACTGTTTCAGCCTGTCTTGCTACGCCATTTAAAATCCGTGGCGTCAACTACACCATGAGCTCCGCTTGTGCGACGTCGGCTCACTGTATTGGTCACGCAATGGAACTTATCCAATTGGGTAAGCAAGATGTTGTGTTTGCAGGTGGTGGTGAAGAGCTCGATTGGTCTTTAACTATGATGTTTGATGCAATGGGTGCGTTGTCAACTAAGTACAACGAAACACCAGAAAAAGCGTCACGTACTTACGATGCTGACCGCGATGGTTTCGTGATTTCAGGCGGCGGCGGCATGGTTGTGGTTGAAGAGCTTGAGCATGCACTGGCTCGCGGCGCAAAAATTTACGGTGAAATCGTCGGTTACGGTGCGACATCCGATGGCTACGACATGGTGGCTCCATCAGGTGAAGGCGCTGTGCGTTGCATGAAGATGGCAATGCAAGCGGTAGATAGTGTGGATTATGTCAATACACATGGTACTTCCACACCTGTCGGTGATGTAAAAGAGTTGGGTGCCATTCAAGAAGTGTTCGCTGGCAACAGCCCAGCTATCTCGGCAACAAAAGCAATGACTGGCCACGCATTGGGGGCGGCAGGTGTGCATGAAGCCATCTACTCTACCTTGATGCTTCACCACGGCTTTATCGCGCCAAGCATCAACATTGACAATTTAGATCCAGCGGCTGATGGCCTTGATATTGTGACCGAAATGCGCGAGCAAGAGCTAACCACTGTGATGTCTAACAGCTTTGGTTTTGGCGGTACGAACGCGACGCTAGTGATCAAAAAGTATCAAGGCTAATGCGCCTACACACCTCTAATAAAAAGGTTTCCAGAGCGGGTCAGCTTAGCTGATCGAACAGACGCAGACTCTGTCCCATGGAGAGCGGGACGGGATCCTTTTGTTCTGGGTTTTTGCCCGGTTTCCGTGAGGAGCCGGGCATTTTTATGGAAAGCGGGATTTCTTCTCGACAGTCTGTGCGCTTTTCTGCACAATTCCTTCAATTTCGAAAATTGTGAACTCCGCTATGAAAATCCTTATTGATGAAAACATGCCTTATGCTGAATCGTTATTTAGCCAGCTTGGTGAGGTGGTGTTGAAACCCGGTAGAAGCTTAACGGCTGATGATCTTATCGACGTTGACGCCTTGATGATTCGTTCTGTTACGAAAGTAAATCAAGCACTATTAGCGAAAGCCAATAAATTAAAGTTCGTTGGTACGGCGACGGCAGGTATGGACCACGTTGATCAAGCGCTTTTGGCTGAAAGAGGCATCTTTTTTACTGCCGCACCGGGGTGTAATAAGGTGGGAGTGGCTGAG
>NZ_CAWNIB010000165.1:0-3930 GCF_963874405.1 Vibrio sp. V08_P9A1T1 | reverse complement strand
ACCTCATTATGGTCATCATTTTTCCTTAAATAATGGGCAACTTAGTCCATTATTTATTTGAACATTAAAAATATTACAACGTAACTTATTTACATTGTAAATGAGCTTAAAATACCCGGAACGATTAGAGAAGCAGCATAATTTACGGTATGTGTCATTTGGAATGATGTTCCCCCTGTAGATCAATTAAATAATCGTAGAACATGAATAATAATAACTAGAGAGACAGGGCAGGGGAAACTTATCCTTTTCGTCAGGGTGCCAGGACGCATGATCAAGGCTAACATGATGATCATGCGTCCGAAGAGATCCCTCGCCACAGGAACAATGATCAAGAGGAATTAGCGCCTTCCTTATCAGCAAATAATCAGAAAACAAATGGATCTTCATCGGATCAATGATCAAGTGTGATTTAAGCTCGGAAGCATGTAAAAATAGCGCATAATTACGGGTGATTGCAGATGGAGTAGGGGCTGAGCAAGATACCTAGTACATAACAAGTAAAATTTAAAACACACTAAATAACAAAACCTTCTTCAATACGCTCTTGATCATGCTTTCGACACACTCTCACTCCTTATAATAGAAGCTGTTAAAAGAGTTATTTGTCATTTCAATTCATGTTTATGCCAAAATCGACTTTGAAAGAACATTTAATGCACTTCCTTGATCATCTTTCCAAAGAAAAACCAAGCCCATATTCTTCATCTCGCTCAAATAAAATAATCACTTCAACTCATCATGTGGATAAGTTGTGCATGAGCCATGATCATGCTTTAAGAAAGTGTTTGATCATTGATTCAGTCGTCTGATGATCATCGTTCGGAATGTGATTGATCATGCTTTCTTCTCTACAATGATCATGTTTTCAGTTTTCTATGATCATGCTTCTGAAGGGGATTTTTTTTTATCCCTATAAAACAATCAATTAGGCTGCTCATTAAGGCCTGATCATTAGATCATATAAGCAATATAGATCAGAATAATCAAAAAGATCAGTTATTTAAAAGCAATAAGTTTTTCTTTATTTATGATCTCTTTTTCTTTATTCTATTGGAACTATAGCGATATTACGGCTAGTGTGATACGGATCTAATAATGAACGCAGACGAAAAAATATTGATCAAAGCACCAAGGAGCCACAAAGATGGGCATCTTTTTGAAGTTTCAGAAACTGCTGTTGATTGGGTTGATCAATACCAACATTTTAAAGGTGTTACCAAAAGTATCGTTGAACTTCTTAACCTGATCTCATTAAGAGGTTTTCGCAGCCAAGATGGGCTAGTCTCGACAACAGAGTTAATTGAAGCAACCGATGGCCAATTGACCAGAGCGGCTATTCAGCAACGGCTGCGTGCTGCAGTAAGTATTGGTTTATTTAAACAGATCCCGGTGAGATTTGAAGAAGGTTTAGCTGGCAAAACAATGCTGCATAAATTTGTTA
This sequence comes from Vibrio sp. V08_P9A1T1, assembly GCF_963874405.1. Taxonomy (NCBI): domain Bacteria; kingdom Pseudomonadati; phylum Pseudomonadota; class Gammaproteobacteria; order Vibrionales; family Vibrionaceae; genus Vibrio; species Vibrio sp. V08_P9A1T1. The sequence goes on along the minus strand of NZ_CAWNIB010000165.1, from coordinate 2,486 downwards.
ACCCAAATAAGCTCATCTCTGTGCTTGGTTCAACCAGTCTGGTAACTGAATCAGTAAAACAGACAGAAAAACGCAAGCGTTCAAAAGCGCTGGCTCAAACTCAGGTCAATAAGCGTTTGTTGACAGAGCATGGGCTAAATATTCCACCAGCGATGAAAGACGAAGCGGATCAGTTTGTAGTTTCACCCACCAATTGGGCTGGGATCATTGATCAAGCATTAGCTCCACCGAGAACTCGTAAAAGCTACCAGAAATCAATGGTGTCGATTTCTGGTACCCGTGCGATCATTGAAACTCGTTCTTCCAAAAATATCATGACAGTGGATGATCTAATGACACTGTTTGCACTGTTCACCTTAACGGTGCAATACCACGATCATCACCAAGAAGATTACCAACTTAATACCAAACACACACCGAATAAAACCCCATTGTACATTACTGATATTTTGTCGCTTCGCGGTAAAAAAGATAGTGGCCCAGCAAGAGATTCTATTCGCGATAGTATTGATCGGATTGAATTTACAGACTTCCAACTGCATGAGTTAACCGGCCGTTGGCTGAGTGAAAACATGCCAGAAGGATTTAAGAGTGATCGTTTTCGGTTCCTAGCAAGAACGATCACCGCTTCTGAAGAAGCGCCAACGGAAGGGGCTGATGGTGAAATTAGGATCAAACCTAATTTGTACATTTTAGTGTGGGAGCCTTCATTCTACGAAGAGTTACTCACTCGCGATTACTTTTTCTTGTTTCCACCAGAGATCCTAAAGCAACATACGTTGGTCTTCCAACTCTACTCCTATTTTCGCAGTCGCATGTCGCGTCGCCATACCGACAGCATGCTACTGAGTGAATTGAACCAAAAGTTGGCCCGTAATATCGAATGGCGTCGTTTTTCGATGGATCTTGTCCGTGAGCTAAAACGATTATCGGAAGGAAAGGGCAGCGATTCGTTATTTGTCGTGAATCTTTGGGGCTATCATTTGACGGTCACCACACTGGTGGATAAAGAAAAAGTGATGGATTACCAAGTCGACATTAAATGCGATGTGGAAGAAGTCCTGCGCTACTCGCGCGCTCGTACCACCAATGCAGGCAAACGCAACATGGCTCCAACGTTGCCTAACCCACTGCGCAATGAGATGGTTTCTAAGCAAAAACTAGAAGAGCTTTCTGAGATCATTGATGGTGAATTTGAACCGATTCAACGTAAAGCACCGTCTCCAAAGGGTAAGCTAGGACGAAGAGTCAAGCAGCGCAAACACCTAGTAGAGATCAATGCCGATGAAATTACGATTACCTTATCTAAATATACCTCTCCAGAGGCCCTAGAACGCAGTATAACGGCGTTATCAGCAATGACTGGACATCCACCATCCTCTATCAAGGAAGAGTGTACAGAGCTGATTGATAAGCTGGATTGGCTGAGGGTTGGAAATGAGGCGATCTCTTATGAGACGTTAAGTAAATTGATCGAGCTCTATAACACGAAAAACGAGAATAAACATTTATCGATCGAACGTTTGATCTCGGGTCTCGCGGTACGCCGCAAAGTGTGTAAGCAAGTGTACGAGGGGCATTTAGATGAATCCGTATTCCGGGCACTTGATGAAGTCGCTATTGGTATTTAAAAGGTATTTAAAACCAATTTACAACACAACCTTGACATGTAGCTGACATTTTGTTTTAGAAGGTTCGTTAGTATAGAAAACGAATAGACAACCTTTTGTCCTATCTGATGAATTAATAGATTGGCTCATATATGTTTTTAGCGAGTTATATAACTCGCTATTTTTTTATCTGTTGATCCCTGCAATCAATTAATACCCTCGCTTTATACCTTGATCATCGTTCCACGCGTAATATGCAAGAAATCGAACATGAGCATCAATTAAACTTCGGGATAAGGCCTCATCAACGTGCTGTTGGTTGAGATGCTCCAAACTCAGTACCAGCAACTGCTGCATCCGTTTTATACACCAAGATTTTAACTCAAGTTCACTACTCGGCTCCGAGACACAACGCTGAAAACGAGCGTAAGCAAGCTGCAGATATTGGAAGGCAAGCTCACCGTCAATGAGCTTGTAGTACTCATATTGGCGCAGGCAAGCATCAAGCCAACAAGCAATTGCTTTACTTTGATCATCACTCAGATCCGGCCCCCAGATCTCCTGTGGAGCATTAAGGATCAGAGGTTGTAATTGAGCCACCTGATCATAGCGCTTGTTCAGATGCCATTGATGGATCTCGGTTAACCAGTCGTGAAGCTTACACATCCCGTCTTACCTACAACTTTAAATGCATTAACTACAGTCTGGTGCATTTAAAGCTTATTTGCCAAACAGAAATGGGGAACCATGTGCTAAAAATCAGCACATTGAAAGAGCGTGGGGTAGGGGGGACTGCGATAGTATGCAACAGAATAAAATGAGCGCTAAAACTCTTGAATTCATGTATGCAATATTTAAATTTAGCCTCGTCTAGCA
>NZ_CAWNIB010000164.1:0-3990 GCF_963874405.1 Vibrio sp. V08_P9A1T1 | reverse complement strand
CTTATTATCTATTTTTTATTTAAAGTTCAGAAATTATAAAAACTCAATTCAAGGATTAATTCTTAAAGGCATTAAAGATAAACAATTCATCCCTTACTACCAAGCCATTCTTGATAGCCGAGAAGAGAGAGTTATTGGCTATGAGATCTTAGTTCGTTGGTGCAAAGGCAAGGAGATGGTTCCACCAAATGAGTTCGTTGGTCCGGCGGAAACATCCGGTTTAATCATCCAGATAACGAATCAAATCATAAGAAAAGTAATTGATGATTTAGAACAATTCGATGTGCAGCAATGGGTGAGTATCAATATCGTGCCAGCCCACATTGAAAGTGGTGGCTTAGCAGAAACACTAGAAGAACTCAATTGGCCGACCACCAAACAGATTCATTTTGAAATAACAGAAAGAACGCCATTTATTAATATTGAAAATGCAGGTAGGGCACTATCTCATCTTATGGCAAAAGGCTATAAGTTCAAAATTGATGATTTTGGGACAGGTTACGGTGGTTACTCATATATACAAAATCTTGGCATTTCTTGTATTAAAATAGACAAAATGTTTATTGATACGATTGGAACTGACGACTTAAAAATAAAGGTACTCAATTCCATTATTCTCTCAGCACAAGAAGCTAATATTGAAATTATTGCTGAAGGCGTTGAACGCGGAGACCAAGTTGATTATCTTGCTACTCGTGCTGTGTATCTTATCCAAGGATTCATCTATTCTAAACCCTCACCGATTGAACATATTTTGCAAAATTAATAATTCCTGAAGTCAGGAGCAATCACACCATAACCAACTTTATTATGGCGTGATCTTACCTAGTCTCCATTCTACTTAGGAGAAAATCAGTGCTTTCAGGCTGGCTTGCGGATCAATATCTTCAAACTCTGGTGGGTTTTCTAGGCGAGCTTGAAAAGTAAGTGATGGCGCTTCCACCTTCATCCCTTCGATTAAAAAGTCGCAGGTTACGGCTGGTGAATTAACGCATGCAAGCACTTCGCCGCCTTGTTCTAACAACTCTGGTAAACGGCGTAAGATACGTTGATAATCTTTAGTCAGCGCAAAGCTGCCTTTTTGAAACGAAGGAGGATCAATAATAATCAAATCATATGGCCCTGATTTTTTGATTTTCCCCCAAGACTTGAAAATATCATGTCCAAGAAACTTCACTGAATTGAGATTGTGGCCATTTAATTGATGGTTTTCACGGCCTTTAGCCAGTGATGCTTTGGCCATATCGACATTCACAACTTGGTCAGCACCACCAGCAATAGCTGCTACTGAAAAACCGCAAGTATAGGCAAATAGATTCAGTACATTTTTATGTTTAGCGTGAGATGAAACCCACTCACGGCCGTAGCGCATATCCAAAAACAGCCCGAAATTCTGGTTACGCCCAATGCTCAATTGGTACTTTAAGCCATTTTCGACCACCACAGGGAAAGGCTCTAATTCTCCCCATACTGTTTCTGAAGGCGCGCCATCGGCATATCGATGCTGAAGTAAAACACAACGACCTTGCTTTTCTAGCCATAACGGACGGGTTGTTAGGTGCGACAAACCCGCTTTTAACTCCGCGAGAAAATCTTCTTCGACATTTTTAAATAAGTTGACGACTAACTGCCCTTGCAACCAGTCACAGGTGAGCTGTTCTAGACCTGACCACTGACGACCTCGGCCATGAAATAAGCGGCGAATTTCACCGGTATTACAAGAGAGCTGCTGCTCAATATGGGTAAAAAAGTGAGGAAGCGCTGAGCGTTGCATTGTTTGTTCTGTCATTTGTTTACTTTCGGCCAAACTAGATTCCAAGGTGTTAACCAAGATTCAATCCCTTGGCTAACAATGTCTGAGTTCCATTTCTGCCCCATCGCTACTTGATTGCGTGGGTCGCAGATAAATTGATACCACAGATCCTGATAGCAAAAACGTAACGCAAAAGCGTGTAGATAGCCTCTATCAGAATCATCATGAGAATGATAAATCGGGTCACCGACAATCGCAGAGCCGAGTGATTTCAAAGCAACCCTAATTTGGTGGGTTTTTCCGGTAAAAGGTTTACATAAAAAGAGACGTTCACCCGGCTCAGCAGAACAGGAAAAAAACTGCGTTACTGCAGGGTTATTTTGTGTCGCTACTAACTTCCATGACGAACGTCGAGAGCGTTCCATATCACCGCTTATCAAGCCCTGTTTCTTTTTAGGCTTTTTACTGCCAATGGCAAGATAGAATTTCTCGACTTCCCTTGCTGCAAAGTTTTTAGACAACTCACTGGCCGCAGCTTGGTGGCGGGCAAGCAATAAAATGCCGGACGTCATTTTATCCAACCGATGAACTAAGTAGAGCTGGCCATCACCTGAAACCTTACCCACTTCTTGCAGAAGCATCGTATCCCCGTCATCTTTGTGTACAGAAACATTGGGATGCTTGTTGATGATGAGAAAATCGTTGTGAGTATAAAGAATATCAAACATGTGAATCACTAACTGCAGAATAGGCGGCTGAGTATAGCGTTAAACAACACAGATACCAATAAATGCAAGGTTCAAGGCCGTAGGATGATAAAAAGGCTCTCGGATGAGAGCCTTAGGAATGCGCTAAATTAATGAATAAGCAAAGACCATTAAAATCGCCACGGGGCAAACAAAACGCACGTACCATGGCCAAATTTTCCAGAATAGGCTTTGTGCAATGTCTGGGTTACCTTGTTTGATCTCATCAAGCAATTTATTACGATGCCAAACCCAACCCACCACAATAGCCCAAACCACACCTAATAAAGGTTGCATATAGACGGTCGAGACGTTAGCCACTAGGTTAAATAACGCCCCAAAGTTAAGGGAAATGATGATGCTCAGCAGCGCAATGGCTCCACCGATCATCCATGTTGCTTGGCTACGAGTCATTTTTAGTTCATCTTGCGCGCAAGATACTGGTACTTCTAGCATAGAAATTGAAGAAGTTAGCGCTGCGATAACCATCAAAATAAAGAAACCAAAGCCGAGCAACACCCCTGCACTGCCCATATTATCAAACATCGCAGGCAGCACGGTGAAGACTAAATCGCCCGAACTCATCAAGTTGCCTGCATCATCAAAAATTTCGACACCATGATTTTTAGCCACAAACATTGCTGGGAGAATCAAAAGGCCAGCTGCAAACGCCACTCCTGTATCAATCGCCGCGACTTGCGCCGCTGTTTTTGGCAAATTAACATCTTTCTTAAGATATGAGCCATAAACGATCATCGCTCCAACGCCTAAAGAGAGAGAGAAGAAAGCTTGCCCCATTGCGTCTACTAATAAACTGGGAGTGATGTGCGCAATATCAGGGATCAAATACATCTTCAATCCTTCCATTGCCCCATCTTGGGTAAAGATATAAGCAATCATGGCGCCGAATAGAATAAAAAGCACTGGCATCAAACGGGTAGACCATTTTTCAATGCCGTCCGCGACACCTTTTCGCACAACATAAATAGTGAGCAAAGAAAATGCGAGAGCCAGTAAAACATTGCGTAAGCCGCTAAAATTCACTAACCAATCGGCCGCCGTCTGTAAACCCAACAAGCCTAATATAGGAGATGCCGCAAAACCCATAAGCCATCCGGCAAGAATGGAGTAAAAACTGAGGATCATCGATGAGGCAATCATCGCGATAATACCAAACAGTGCCGCCGCCGCACGATTTTTGGTCCAGATACTTCTTAAAGAAGCGATGGGGTTAGATTGTCCATGTCGCCCGATCGTCAATTCCGCAACCAGCATTGGAAACGCCAGCAAGAATACCATCGCCAAATAAATCACTAAAAATGCCGCGCCACCATTACTTGCCGCTTTGGTCGGAAAACCCCACACATTCCCTAGGCCAACCGCAGAACCTGCAGCCGCCATAATAAAACCAAGTCTCGATGAGAAATGACCTCTTGAACTACTTGCCATAAACTATTTACCAATGTTGTGTTTGTTAGGCAGTGCTAAAAG
>NZ_CAWNIB010000163.1:0-3996 GCF_963874405.1 Vibrio sp. V08_P9A1T1 | reverse complement strand
TTTAATCTTTTATCTTTCCCAATACGCTTCTTCTAAGCTGTCTTCACGTTCAGGTAAACCACGTGACAGACGAGGTGAATGCTGGGCTAGCACCTCATAACTGGCACGGTTGGAATATTTGCAAACTTGCGAGAAGGATGAATAGGTTAAAAAGTTATTCTGATGCTTGCTCGAATTAGGGACGTTCTCTTTATGATATTTATTGGCTGCCATATCATGCAGCAATGCCGACAACGCCGCATCTCCCGCACCATTAGTATTTTTAATTTTCTCAGGCCCACCCATATACGGTGAAATATGAGAATAAACACGTATCGGATTTTCACAACTTATTTTTGATGCTGGGCGACTAAATTCATAACGATTGAATTCAGCAATAGAACCAGGTAATAGTGGCAACGATGTTTCACGTTTCGCCGCATCTTCAGTATATCCTGCCATAAATAAACCGACTGGGCCTGCGGTGCATAATACAAGATCAACCCAATTTAAGGCTTTATTTGACGCTGCAAGGGGATCACTTTCCCCGGTTAATGCTTCGGCTTCATCTTCATTCATGGCAACAACAGTGACATGATCACGCAAAAAATTTTGCCAAAATTGAGGGTCATCTTGAATAACAAATTTAGTACCTAAGGTTAAAACAACAGGTACATCATATTTCTTAGCATATTCAATCGCTCTCATTGTTGCCTCTGGCATTGGATCACCAGTTTTGCAGCGAATTAAATAAGCAGTCAATACTAAGGCTGAAGCACTTTTAAATATTTTTTCTGGAACACTTTCTGCGCGAAGTTGGTTCATTTGCCCTTCACTAATAGCAAAGGTTCTTTCTCCATCCTCTGTGATCAAGGCAAAGCAGCGCCCAATCGCTCCATCGACCGCTTGTAAATAATTCAGATCCATCCGACTTGATGTATTACATAAATAACGATAACCGTAGCTACCAATTTTTATATCTTGACTCATCACACCTAACAACGTTGAGCGATCATCTGCCAGCACCGAATAATTGTGTAATGTGTTGCCAATCGTTCCCCCAGCATATTCGTTAGTAATCAGACCATTTTGTTTGAGCTCAGTGTACAAAGCTTCGGCCTTCTGATCGTCAATCACTAACGAATGGCCTTTACTAAGCTCATATTTTTCGATGAGGTCAGTATTTACTTTCGCTTCTATATCCACCAAGGTCTGGTCGATACCAATAATATGTGTACGTGACATTTTTTTATTTTCTTGTGCTTGGATAACAAGTGGGTCACGTGCATGAACAGGAAAGTAATGCTTTGATTTGCGTTGGCCAGGAAATTTCATAACGTCAGTCTGAGTAGAGGAGAAAAAGATGCGCGATTCTACCGCGCACCCATTAGCGCGGCAACTAAGGCAACTATAGCAAACGTTTGCTCTTGATTATTTTTATTCACCTTCCATAAAGCTGAGATCAGGTAACCTATCTAAATGCTCTGAATAGCGTTTTAGGTCAAATTGCCCTTCGTTTTTCATCACATCAAAAATCTCAATTGCAAGCGCACAAGCAATAGAGGCAACGGCATCCTCCCTTGAGTGACCTGTCATCATCAAGCGCATCAAGGTTTCTTTGACCTTTAACGGATTTCCGTCCGCGAGTTGATTCTCTACTGTTTCGATGAGGAATGCGTCATCCATAATCTGATTGTCATCTTGCATTTTGTGGCCTTTTGTTACGCTTTAAAATGGCACGCACTATGCCATAAGCCGTTGTAGAATTCTAAAACTAATTTCTGCTGACATTGACAGATACGACGCCAATTAAACCAGATAGAAGTGTGATTGCTGTCTCGGATCTGTCGCGACGAAAATCTTTCTGCTAGAATCTGCGACCAAGTCAATTGAGTGGTATTAAGTAATGTCAGACAACCGCAGCGCAAACAGCCAAAAGAAAGTCATCGTCGGCATGTCCGGTGGTGTTGACTCCTCCGTTTCGGCGTATCTTCTCAAAGAGCAAGGTTATCAAGTCGAAGGCCTGTTCATGAAGAACTGGGAAGAAGATGATAACGAGGAATATTGTACAGCGGCGGAAGATTTAGCCGATGCACAAGCCGTGTGCGATAAGTTAGACATCCCTCTTCATACCATTAATTTTGCCGCCGAATATTGGGACAACGTATTTGAATATTTCCTTGAGGAATATAAAGCAGGGCGAACTCCCAACCCAGACATTCTTTGTAACAAAGAAATCAAGTTTAAAGCCTTTTTAGAGTTTGCAGATGAAGTGCTAGATGCCGATTATATCGCCATGGGCCACTATGTTCGACGCACCTTCCCTGAAGGTAATGACAAACCAAAAATGCTGCGCGGCTTGGACAACAACAAAGACCAAAGCTACTTCCTCTATACATTAAGCCATGAACAAGTGGCTCGTAGCTTATTTCCTGTCGGTGATTTAGAAAAACCCGAAGTTCGACGCATTGCGGAAGAACAAGGTTTGGTGACGGCGAAGAAAAAAGATTCAACCGGTATCTGTTTCATCGGCGAGCGCAAATTTACCGACTTCTTGTCTCGCTATTTACCAGCACAACCGGGTAAAATTGAAACACCAGAAGGTCTCGTTATTGGTGAACATCAAGGCCTGATGTACCACACTTTAGGTCAACGCAAAGGGTTACACATTGGTGGCCAAAAAGGCGGTGGCGGTAACGAAGACCCATGGTATGTCGCTGATAAAGATCTTAAACGTAACGTTTTGATTGCAGTCCAAGGCGCTGATCACCCATTATTGAAATCTCATGGCTTGATCGCTTCCCAATTACACTGGGTTGATCGTACACCAATCCAAGCAACGCTAAGCTGCACGGTAAAAACGCGTTACCGTCAAACGGATATAGCGTGTACCATCATCCCTATTGATGATGAAAACATTAAAGTAATTTTTGATGAGCCACAAGTGGCCGTCACGCCTGGTCAATCCGCGGTTTTCTATCAAGGCGATGTGTGTCTTGGCGGTGGAATTATTGAGCAGCGAATTTAAACAACTTAGGAGTAATAAACGTGGCTAACACCCTTTATGACCGTACCATCGCTTTTGCGGGTATCTGCCAAGCTGTCGCTTTAGTGCAACACGTAGCAAAAAATGGTCACTGTGATTCAGACGCGTTTGAAACTTCTCTAACGGCTATCTTAAGTACTAATCCAAACAATACACTTGATGTCTTCGGCTCTGAAGCCAACTTAAAAATTGGCCTCGAATGTTTGGTGAAAGGTATTGATAGCACGCCATCAGGGAGTGAAATCACTCGCTATATCATTAGCCTGATGGCATTAGAGCGTAAATTAAGCGCTCGTCGTGATGCGATGTCACAGCTGGGCGATCGTATTCAAACGATTGAACGTCAAGTCAACCATTTTGACTTGCTTGATGATCAGATGATCAGCAACCTTGCCAGTATCTACTTGGATGTTATCAGCCCTATTGGCCCGAGAATCCAAGTCATTGGAACCCCTACCATACTTCAACAAACTTCAACCCAGCACAAAGTGCGCGCCTTACTCCTTTCAGGAATTCGTTGCGCTGTCTTGTGGCGTCAGGTTGGAGGAAAGCGTCGCCATCTGATCTTCGGTCGTAAGAAAATGATCGAACAAGCTCAGATTTTATTAGCTCGAGTCTAATATTGACGCAAAGAATTCACTCTCACACTTAACCTCAAAATTCAGGAGAAAAACATGGAACTGTCAGCCTTGACTGCTGTTTCACCGGTAGACGGCCGCTACGGAAGTAAAACGATTGCGTTACGCAGTATCTTTAGTGAGTTTGGTCTCCTCAAGTATCGGACCATTGTTGAAATTCGTTGGTTACAGAAGCTTTCAGCCACTGCTGGAATTGCCGAAGTTCCAGCATTCAGTGATGAAGCCAATCAATTTCTTAATGCGATAGCAGACAATTTTAGCGAAGAAGATGCCGCTCGTATTAAAGAAATTGAACGCACAACGAACCATGATGTTAAGGCTGTAGAGTATTTC
>NZ_CAWNIB010000162.1:0-4002 GCF_963874405.1 Vibrio sp. V08_P9A1T1 | reverse complement strand
ACTCATAATTCTACTGGTTTTCCTTTGGGTGATGTTTAAAAAGAGCGCAATTGTGGGGTGCAAAACAGGAGCAAGATCTCTTTTTACGCTTTTGGGGTAAAAAAAGCCTCGATTCCCTTGAAAAAGCCTTTATTGTCCCCATTTCAAAACTGTGCTTTTTCACGTTGGTGGAATTTTTAGCACTTAGAAAGCAATTTAGGGTACGGAATCATCTCTCTGCGGTGATTGGCTCGACAGCACTGATTCTGGTCGGTAGAATGTCGCGTCTAAATTTTCTGTCCTGAGACTAATCAGAGATACCTTTTGTGATGCATTAGAGTCTCTAAAGATATCGCTTATTAGTCCAATATTGGGTCTTTTGGCCAATGTTGATGCTGGTTTTAATATAAGTGTTCGGATAGAGCACAACACAAGGATGCAGCCAAGCACAAGGCATCGCCTAAGTTGCGGCTCATATTGCTCAGAAATACTGGGCCAGTTTTGAGGTTTATAAATAATGCAAGTTACTGTTGAAACGCTAGAAGGCCTAGAGCGCCGTCTGAATATTACTGTTCCTGCTGCTAACATCGAAGATGCAGTTACAAAAGAGCTACGCAATATCGCTAAGAATCGTCGTTTCGATGGTTTCCGCAAAGGCAAAGTGCCTTTGAAAATGGTTGCGCAAATGTACGGTAAAGCGGTACGTCAAGACGTCATGGGCGAAGTGATGCAACGCCACTTCATTGAAGCTATCGTAAAAGAGAAAATCAACCCAGCAGGCGCACCAACATTCGCACCAGTTTCTATCGAAGAAGGCCAAGACCTTGTTTTCAATGCAACTTTTGAAGTATATCCAGAAGTTGAGTTAAAAGGTCTAGAAAACATCACTGTTGAAAAACCAGCGGTTGAAGTGAAGGAAGAAGACGTTGCTGAGATGCTAGAAACGTTACGCAAGCAACAAGCAACGTGGAAAGAAGTAGACGCAGCTGCGGAAGCGGGTTCGCGCGCGACGATCGATTTCGTTGGTTCTATTGATGGCGTTGAGTTTGAAGGCGGTAAAGCTGAAAACTTCCCTCTAGAAATGGGTGCAGGTCGCATGATCCCTGGTTTTGAAGACGGTATCGTTGGCAAAACCAAAGGTATGGAATTTGAAATCGACGTTAACTTCCCTGAAGATTACCACGCGGAAAATCTAAAAGGTAAAGCGGCGAAATTCGCAATTAAAATCAACAAAGTTGAAGTGCGTGAATTACCAGAGTTAAACGACGAGTTCGTTGCCAAATTCGGTGTCGCTGAAGGTGGCGTTGAAGCGCTGAAAGCTGAAGTTCGCAAGAATATGGAACGTGAACTTAAGCAAGCAGTAAAAAACCGCATTAAAGAGCAAGCGATTGAAGGTCTAGTAAAAGAGAACGATATCAATGTTCCTTCTGCCCTGATCGATCAAGAGATCGACGTACTGCGTCAACAAGCTGCGCAACGCTTTGGCGGTAACCCAGAAGCGGCCGCTCAACTACCACGTGAATTGTTCGAAGAACAAGCAAAACGTCGCGTAGTGGTTGGCCTACTTCTTGGTGAAGTGATCAAGTCTGAAGAGCTAAAAGCTGACGAAGATAAAGTGAAAGCATTGATCGAAGAGATGGCAACAGCGTACGAAGATCCAGCTGAAGTAATGGCATACTATTCTCAAAATCAGCAAATGATGAACAACATGCGTAACCTTGCTCTAGAAGAGCAAGCAATCGACGCGATCATTGCTAAAGCACAGGTTTCTGAAAAGGCTGTTAGCTTCAATGAGCTAATGAACCAGCAACCTGCTTAATAAGCAATATGTAGCGTAGGTGGTTGACTACAGGTTAACTATTCTGCTAACAATGGTCCGTGTGATACCCATCATTCGGGCCATTTATTTTAGGGACATAACAATATGAGCTACCAAGAAAAAAACGCAATGTCGCCAATTTTTGACGCGCTAGTACCCATGGTGGTTGAGCAGACTTCCCGCGGTGAGCGCTCATACGATATTTATTCTCGCCTACTCAAAGAACGAGTGATTTTCTTAACAGGTCAAGTTGAAGATCACATGGCTAACCTTGTTGTAGCGCAGCTGTTGTTTTTAGAATCGGAAAACCCTGATAAAGATATTTTCCTCTACATCAACTCGCCAGGAGGTAGTGTGACTGCAGGTATGTCAATTTATGACACCATGCAGTTCATCAAGCCGAATGTTAGCACTGTTTGTATGGGCCAAGCTTGTTCAATGGGAGCATTCCTATTGGCTGGTGGCGCTCCGGGGAAACGTTATGTGTTGCCTAACTCACGCGTGATGATTCATCAGCCGTTAGGTGGTTTCCAAGGCCAAGCTTCGGATATCCAGATCCATGCTCAAGAGATCCTTACCATCAAGCAAAAACTCAACAAATTGCTTGCTGAGCATACAGGCCAACCGCTTGAAGTTATCGAGCGTGATACCGACCGTGATAACTTTATGTCTGCTGACCAAGCTGTGGAATACGGTTTAGTCGATGCAGTCTTGCGTCACCGCGGCGAATAACAGTTCTCAGAATTGTTTAACGCATTTTGGCGTAATTTGAGTTACACTCAGACGATTAAAAGTAAAGGCTAAGAGGTTAGCGAATGACAGACAAAAGCAAAGAGAGCGGTAGTAGTAAACTGTTGTATTGCTCTTTCTGTGGCAAAAGCCAGCACGAAGTTCGCAAGCTGATCGCCGGTCCTTCTGTTTACATCTGTGATGAATGCGTTGATTTATGTAACGACATCATTCGTGAAGAGATTAAGGATGTTCTGCCAAAAAAGGAATCTGAGGCGTTACCTACGCCGCATAAGATCCGTGAACATCTTGATGACTATGTGATTGGCCAGGAACATGCAAAAAAAGTGCTCGCAGTGGCCGTATATAATCACTACAAGCGTTTACGAAACGGTGATAAAACGAGCGATGGGGTTGAGTTAGGTAAGAGTAATATTCTTCTTATTGGCCCAACAGGTAGTGGTAAAACACTGCTTGCAGAAACATTAGCTCGTTTCCTAGACGTACCTTTCACAATGGCAGACGCCACCACATTAACTGAAGCAGGTTATGTCGGCGAAGATGTTGAAAACATCATCCAAAAGCTGCTGCAAAAATGTGATTATGACGTTGCAAAAGCGGAACGTGGTATCGTCTACATCGATGAAATTGATAAGATTTCTCGTAAAGCAGAAAATCCTTCAATTACCCGAGATGTCTCAGGTGAAGGGGTTCAGCAAGCGCTGTTGAAATTGGTGGAAGGCACTATCGCTTCGGTTCCGCCGCAAGGTGGCCGTAAGCATCCACAACAAGAGTTTTTACAGGTAGACACATCCAAAATCCTCTTTATCTGTGGTGGTGCATTTGCGGGCCTAGATAAAGTGATTGAACAACGTGTTGCGACAGGTTCAGGTATTGGCTTTGGTGCGGAAGTTCGCTCTAAAGATGAAACCAAAACTATCGGTGAGTTGTTCAATCAAGTAGAGCCTGAAGATTTGGTAAAATATGGGTTGATCCCTGAATTTATCGGTCGTCTTCCCGTAACGGCTACCTTGACAGAGCTGGATGAAGAAGCACTGATTCAAATCTTGTGTGAGCCGAAAAACGCGCTGACGAAACAGTACGCAGCCTTGTTTGAGTTAGAGAACGTTGACTTAGAGTTTCGTGAAGACGCATTGCGCGCCATTGCAAAAAAAGCAATGAACCGCAAAACGGGCGCACGTGGTTTACGCTCAATATTGGAAGGTGTACTACTCGAAACCATGTATGAACTGCCATCGGTAAACGATGTCAGTAAAGTGGTTATCGATGAATCAGTCATTAATGGTGAATCACAACCGCTACTAATTTACAGCGGAAATGAGAGCCAAGCGGCTGGCGCAGAGTAAATCTCAATCAGAAATATTTAAAGGAGGTAGCAAATACCTCCTTTTTTTTATTCTGTTATTGAATCCAGTGAGTTAGCCCCCATATACTCGGTAATCAGTTGAAGCGGA
>NZ_CAWNIB010000161.1:0-4022 GCF_963874405.1 Vibrio sp. V08_P9A1T1 | reverse complement strand
GGTGTTTGTCGTGTACGGAGCACCTTGTTTGCTTTTCTTTTTAGAAAAATAAGACTTTTCACCTCACTGCAATATCACTGTCGAAAACCCCCTTTACCTTCTTTGTTGAAAGTTTGCGCTTAGTTCAAGTATTTGCTCTAGCTATGCGATGTTGATCTCGATATGAATGGTGAATGTTTTTATCTTTCATTTAAAAACACAACACTGTACGCGCAAATGGAATCAATCCCCTTTATAAACGTGATTTACAACACCTTGCTTACCACTTCGGTTACAGAGCAGGGAAAGAGGTGAACAATGGAATCTACACGAATTAAACCCTTTGGCCGAACATTACTCGCTGCGGCGATAAGCTCCACATTGGCTGTATCAGCTCAAGCTGAGATTATTATTTCTCAGTATGTAGAAGGCAGCAGCTTCAATAAGGCCATCGAAATTGCTAACACTAGCAATGCATCCGTCAGTTTAGACAATTTCATTTTAGCGAAATCAAGCAATGGCGGTGGGAACTGGGATACACAGTTGCCCCTGACTGGGCGAGTAATTGCCGCGAACGATGTGTTAGTGATTTCTCATGCCAGCGCCAATAGTGCTATCCAAGCGGTGAGTGATGAAAATGATGGCTCGGTGATTAATTTTAACGGTGATGATCCGGTGGCGCTGCTAAACAGTGATGGTAGCGTACATGATGTGTTGGGAGTGATGGGCGGCATTAACTGGGGCAAGGACACCACTTTAGTGCGTAATAGCGATAGCCTCACGCCCTCAGCGGCTTATCAAGCTGCGCAGTGGAGCGCGTTAGGCAAGGATAATATTGAAGGGTTAGGCGCACTCGATGCCGTTGAGCCACCGGCTGAATTTACCTGTACTCAAGAGGGATCTGAGCCCGCCTTTACCTCTATTCAAGCGATCCAAGGCGAAGGGCAAACCTCTCCTCTTATTAGTGGCTACCCTTACATCACCGACCAAGAATATTTTGTCAAAGGTGTCGTGAGTGCCATTACCACAGGATTGACTAAAGGTTTTTATCTGCAAGCGCTGGAAGATGATTACAACTTAAATACCTCTGAAGGTTTGTTTGTTTTTACCGATCAATCAAGCTCAAGTTTAAAACCGGGGGATGTGGTTTGTGTGAAAGGTAAAGTACAGGAGTATTACAACCTCACACAGCTTAAAGTCGAAAACAACCAATGGCTAAAGCAAGGTGAGCAAGAGGCTCCACAAGCGACCGCGATAGAGATTTTTCCCACCGATGAGAACTTTGAGCACACATTAGAGCGTTATGAAGGCATGTTGGTAAAAACCACACCAGAGCTGGATATGCGTGTGACGCGCACCTTTGGTTATGACTATGCTTCTCGTCGCAATAACATGGTGTTAGCGCAAGGTCGTATTAACATGCAGCCGAACCAGCTATTCGCTGCGGGCTCTGAGCAAGCCAAACAGCAGAGCATCGAAAACGCGCAGCGCCGCTTGTTTATTGAATCAGATGCGAAAGCCGCCGATGGCCAAATTCCGTACTACCCAGAGTTTGGTCGCAGTGATATTGATCAAAATGGTTCAACGGAAGATTACATCCGCATTGATGACAGCATCATAGGTTTAGAAGGTGTGCTCTCATACGGTTACAACGAATATCGTTTGATTGTGACCAATTCGCTCAATCAAGAGAATTTCGTGCGCAATGATCCTCGCAGCGAGAAACCGGATATCGATGAAGGCGATCTGCGCATTGCCACATTCAACGTGCTTAACTATTTCAACTCGCCGTTTGGCGGTGATGCAAATCAGCATGGTGATAATCGTGGTGCTAATAACCTTGCAGAATTTGAATTGCAGCAAGCGAAGATCGTTAATGCGATTGTACGTTTGGATGCCGATATTGTCGGTTTGATGGAAATTGAGAATAACGGTTTCGGTGCAGGGTCGGCGATTGCGCAATTGGTCAATCAGATCAACAGCCAGATCTCGGATAAGAAAAAGCATTACCGTTTTGTCGCGATTGACTCAAATAATGATGGTGTGACCGATGAACTTGATTCTATTGGCACGGATGTGATCACCACAGGAGTGATTTATCGTGAAAAAGTGGTGAAGTTGACAGAAAATCGTGTAATTCCAATGCCAAGCCAACAAGCACCTGAAGTGTTGGATGACAAAGGCAAAGTGATTGAAGATGGTAAAAATTACCAGCGTGACACGCTTGCACCGACCTTCAAAGTTAAAGGTGGCAATGAGAAAATTACCGTCGCGGTTAACCATCTAAAATCCAAGGGTTCGGCATGTTGGGAAGATGCTGCACCAGTTGAACAAGGTGGGCAAGGCGGCAAAGATCTTGATTTTCAAGGTGCATGTGAACAATTCCGTGTCGCAGCTGCAGTTGCTTTAGGTGAAGCGTTACAAAAAATAAAAGGGCATAAAGTCATTTTGGGTGATATGAACTCTTACGGTATGGAAGACCCGATGCTCGTATTGACGGACTACAGCCCGGAGAAGTATGGCAAAACCATTCGTGCGGCACGTAATACTTACATTGCAGGTACTCCTCAGTTTGGTGATGATGGCGCGTTGATTACTCACAATTATGGGTACCTTAACGCTGTGGCGATAAAACACCCAGAGAGCTGGAGTTACTCATTTAATGATGAAGTTGGCGCACTGGATCATTTGCTGGTCAGCAAAAGTTTGAAAGGCAAAGTGGTGGATGCGACCGATTGGCACATCAACGGTGGTGAATCGACACTGTTTGATTACAACAGTGAATTCAAAGGTGATTTGCCCAAATATCAAGATCATTTCCGCGCATCTGATCATGATCCTGCCGTGTTAGAACTGAACATCTACGGCGGTTCATTCGGCCTAGGAGCACTCTTCTCATTACTCGGCTTTGGTATGTGGCGACGTCGTCGTTAAGGCTTAAAGTGCGCCCCGTTAACTGACGGGGCGTTTTTGTTTTGCTCAAGCTCGGATTTTTTCAATTAAATAATCAATAAATAGCCTTACTCGTGGCGCAAGGTGGTGACGGCTCGGGTAAAGAATGTTCATGGTGTTATCTGATAGATAATAATCTGGAAAAAGCCTGACGAGGTTAGGATCATTGATTTCGTCAGCGAGAAAATTGGCAATCAAGCCGATCCCCATGCCTTGTTGTACCATTGACATCGCACCAAGCGGCGCATTGCAGATATGTTTAGGGCGGGTTTTGATGTCGCATCTCACTCCCTTTGGATTGATTAGCGTGACTTTATCTTGAGGAAGATTCAATAAAGTTAACGCAACCCATGGGTGCTGCTCTAAATCTCGTAGTTTCTTTAATAAAGGTGCACTAGCTAAGTATTTTTTACTGGCGTATATCCCCATTTTAAAAGGCATCAATTCGCGGCCAACCATTGAGCAAGATGTCAGTTCACCCATTCTGATCAGCACATCTAATTGTGTGGCTACTGGATCTTGTAAACCATCTTCGAGTTGAATATCAAACAGCACATTGGGGTAACTCTCAGAAAATGTTGAAATCAGCGGACTTAAAATATAGCTGCCGACATCAATGGTTGTACCGATCCTAATCACGCCTGCTACATCGGTAGACAAATGCTGGACGGCCCGTAGCGCGTCTTCTGCCAGCGGTAAGAGGCCATTGGTATGTTGATAAAATGCGTGCCCTTCAGTCGTTAGGCTAACTTTACGGGTAGAGCGATGCAGTAAACGTACGTTAAGATGTGATTCTAGCAAGCTAACTTGCTCGCTCACTTTCGATTTTGCTATGCCTAACGATTCACCAGCCGAGGTAAACGAACCGTATTCAACCACTTTATTAAAAATGGCAATACGTTTTAACTCACTCAACATAATTGTTCCCTTATTGGTAACCTTTCGTTCTTGTTTTGTTATCTAGTCAACCTTTGTCATTCATCAAATAATGACAGCTCTAATTAGAGAGATATAAACCATTTTGGTTTCCTTTAAATACGGGCAAATAATAAATTTCTTCTGAATGATGGCACTATTGAGATATCTATTCC
>NZ_CAWNIB010000160.1:0-4023 GCF_963874405.1 Vibrio sp. V08_P9A1T1 | reverse complement strand
TCTTTAATCACTATAATTTCCTGTTCATTTACAAATACAGAACAATTTGGCGTTGGAGTGCAGCTCGTCATGTCGACGTTTTGATAAGAAAAAGTCCTCCAGAAAAAAGCGACCAAAAGAATGAGTAATGTGATTAGTATTTGAGCAAACCTGTGTTTTGTAAGCTTTTCTGAAGCCATGATGCTTTCTTCCTCGTGTAACAAACTTCAAAGTTTTGAAATAAAAGGCCAAATCCTGAACAACTGTAAGGTTACTACTCTGTCATTGAATTGTTAATTGCAGTATAGTTGACGGTTGAAAATGCCACTTTTTTTTAAAGTCAGCAATAGATAGTAACGTTATGATAAAGCAGTATTTCTATTGTGGATTTGGGGGGCATTACGACATGTGTCGTGTTGGAAGTAAAGTGTAGTTAATTAGAAATTGGAAGCATGCAAATGAGCCAAGAAAAGCAGCTTGAACAAAACTACAACTATACAGTTGTTCGGCAATTTACCTTAGTGACTATTCTCTGGGGTATTGTTGGTATGGCTGTAGGTGTTTTGATTGCCGCTCAATTAGTTTGGCCACAGCTAAACTTTGATACGCCGTGGTTGACGTACAGTCGCTTACGTCCTCTGCATACTAATGCGGTTATTTTTGCGTTTGGTACAAGTGCCCTCTTTGCAACATCTTATTATGTTGTTCAGCGTACTTGTCAAACTCGTCTATTTGGTGGTCCTCTTGTGCCCTTCACCTTTTGGGGATGGCAAGCCATTATTTTATCTGCAGCAATAACTTTACCTTTGGGTTATACCTCCGGTAAAGAATACGCGGAATTAGAATGGCCAATTGATATCGCCATTGCTCTTGTATGGGTATCTTATGCGATAGTGTTTTTTGGAACACTCGTCAAACGTAAGACGGCACATATCTATGTGGCAAACTGGTTCTTCGGAGCTTTTATCCTTACTGTTGCTGTATTGCATATTGTAAATAGCATGGCAATCCCTGTTTCTATGGGTAAATCGTATTCAGTTTACGCTGGGGCGGTGGATGCTATGGTTCAGTGGTGGTACGGTCATAATGCGGTGGGTTTCCTGCTTACTGCCGGCTTCCTTGGTATGATGTATTACTTTGTACCAAAACAAGCTGAACGCCCTGTTTATTCATACCGTTTATCGATTGTTCACTTTTGGGCTTTGATCTCTCTTTACATTTGGGCTGGTCCGCACCATTTACACTACACTGCTCTGCCTGACTGGACTCAGTCACTTGGCATGGTGATGTCGTTAGTGTTGTTTGCTCCTTCATGGGGCGGGATGATCAACGGGATTATGACGTTATCTGGTGCTTGGCATAAACTGCGCTATGACCCAATCTTACGATTCCTCATCGTTTCATTGTCATTCTACGGAATGTCTACGTTTGAAGGACCAATGATGTCGATTAAGACAGTTAACGCACTGTCACACTACACCGACTGGACCATTGGTCACGTGCATTCTGGAGCTCTAGGCTGGGTGGCAATGGTGTCGATTGGTTCGGTATACCATTTAATCCCTCGCCTATTTAACCAAGAGCGTATGTACTCTGTTGGTCTGATCAATGCTCACTTCTGGTTAGCGACTATTGGTACGGTGCTCTACATCGTTGCGATGTGGATTTCAGGTGTTATGCAGGGCTTGATGTGGCGTGCTGTTAACTCTGACGGTACGTTAACGTACAGTTTTGTTGAGTCTGTCCAAGCCTCTTACCCATTCTATACCGTTCGATTCATTGGTGGATTTATCTTCTTAGCAGGTATGTTCCTGATGGCTTACAACACGTATAAAACGGTTTTTGCACCAGATAATAGCTTAAAAGCTATTCCTCAACCGGCATAAGGAGATGAAAGAATGAGTTCTAATAATCGCCATGAAATCATCGAACGTAATGTCGGTTTACTGGCTATTTTCATTATTTTTGCCATCAGTTGGGGAGCCTTGGTTGAAATCACACCATTGATTTTCCAAAAGCAAACTACTGAGCCTGTTGAAAATCTTAAGCCCTACACTGCGCTGCAACTTGAAGGCCGTGATATCTATATTCGCGAAGGTTGTAACGTTTGCCATAGCCAAATGATTCGCCCATTCCGTTCCGAAACGGAGCGTTATGGTCATTATTCGGTGGCTGGTGAAAGTGTTTGGGAGCATCCATTTGTGTGGGGTTCGAAGCGGACTGGGCCTGATTTGGCTCGTGTTGGTGGTCGTTATTCTGATGAATGGCATCGAGTTCACTTGACTAATCCTCGCGAACTGGTTCCTGAATCAAACATGCCCGGTTTTCCTTGGCTAGCAAAAAATGTGTTGGACGGCAAGCTTACGCAAAGCAAACTTGAATTATTCCGTAATCAGTTTGGTGTGCCGTATACCGATGAACAAATCGCGAATGCAGCAAAAGATGTCGAAGGGAAATCAGAAATGGATGCAATCATTTCTTATCTTCAATCTCTTGGTCACGCAATGAAGTAAGGGGTAGTTATGGATATCGGTACTATTCACAGTATTTGGACCATAGTGCTGTTCGTCTGTTTTATAGGCGTAGTGTGGTGGGCCTATGGCAAAAACCGTAAAGCTCGTTTCGATGAAGCGGCTAACCTCATTTTTGCCGATGAACAGCCCAAATCCTCTAAGGAACAAGGAGTGACTAAACAATGACGACATTTTGGAGTCTATGGGTCATCATCATTACGGTGGGAACTTTGCTGGGCTGTGCGATTCTGCTCGTTTGGTGTTTAAAAGACAAAATGGGAGTGGAAGAAGGCTCGGATATGGGCCATGAATACGATGGTATTCGTGAGCTCAACAACCCTCTGCCTAAATGGTGGACCTATCTTTTTATTAGTACGTTTATTTTTGCCGCTATCTATCTGACCCTTTATCCCGGGTTAGGTAGTTTTAAAGGTGTACTTGGTTGGCAAAGTTCAGATCAAACCATTCGCTCTCTTGATGAGTCCAAAGCCTCGATTGCAAATGCGCAAAACAATAAAGTGTTAGTACAGTATGCAAAAGAGTTAGATGACGCAAACACCTACTTTGGTGAAGCATTTAAACGCTTAGCTTATACTGGCGGCGGTTCGGATTTACGCCCTATTCCTGAAATTGCAGCAGATTCTGATGCATTGAAGGTTGGTCAGCGTTTATTCTTACAAAACTGCTCTCAGTGTCATGGTTCTGACGCTCGTGGTCAAAAAGGCTTTCCGAATCTAACCGATAATGCTTGGTTATATGGTGGTGAACCAGAAGCGATTGTGACCACTATCCGACATGGTCGTATTGGACAAATGCCAGCTTGGAAAGATGTCCTCGGTGAGCAAGGTGTGAAGGAAGTGGTGAGTTATACCCTAAGCCTTTCTGGGCGTTCTGTGAACGTTCGAGAAGCGGAAGCAGGTAAAGCTCGCTTCGTCGTTTGCGCCGCTTGTCATGGTACGGATGGTAAAGGTAACCCTGCGTTTGGAGCACCTGATCTTACTGATAACGATTGGTTATTTGGTGACTCAAGAGCCGATGTTACTCAAACGGTCATGCATGGCCGATCAGGTGTTATGCCTGCTTGGAATGACATTCTCGGTGAAGATAAAGTTCAACTGGTTGCTGCTTACGTGTGGAGTTTAAGCAATACAGAGAACTAATTGCACAACAAAGGCAGCTCTTTATTAGGGCTGTCTTTCTTCTCTTTTTAATAAGCCTTCTTTATTTTGTTGTTGAGAACTTTTTTATGGTAACTCCTTGGTATAAACAATTCTGGCCGTGGTTTCTGATCATCTTACCGTTAACTGTGGTGATATGGACGATTGCAACGGTTATCGTCTTTTCTCAGAATTCAGTGTCATTGGTGACTGAGGATTACTACAAAAAAGGCAAAGGCATTAATATTGACCTATCAAAAATTAACGAAGCGAAAGCATTAAAGCTCAGCTCGGAAGTCTACTCTGAGGGTAATGATATTATCTTCAAATTTAATAAAGGTGAGCTTGAACACTACCCCGCGATTAAAATGATG
>NZ_CAWNIB010000159.1:0-4100 GCF_963874405.1 Vibrio sp. V08_P9A1T1 | reverse complement strand
GTAATAAGGTGGGAGTGGCTGAGTATGTTTTCAGTGTATTGATGGTGTTAGCACAGCAGCATGGTTTTTCTGCCTTAGAGAAAACCGTTGGCATTATTGGTGCTGGTCAAGTCGGCAGCTATTTAGCCGAGTGTTTAGCGGGGATTGGCATTAATGTGCTGCTCAACGATCCCCCAAAACAAGCACAAGGTGATTGCCGCGAGTTTACTCATCTTGATGTTTTACTTGATAAAGCGGATGTCATTACGCTGCATACACCCATTACTAAAAGTGGTGAATGGCCAACCCATCACTTGATTGATGAAGTTCGACTTGCCCAGTTGCGCAGTGATCAGATCTTGATCAACGCGGCTCGTGGCCCTGTGGTGGATAACCAAGCGCTGAAACAACGCCTACAGAAAAATGATGGTTTTATTGCCGCTTTAGACGTGTTTGAATTTGAACCTGAAGTGGATATGGAACTGCTGCCTTTGCTCGCCTTTGCGACGCCGCATGTGGCTGGCTATGGGTTAGAAGGTAAAGCCCGAGGCACGACCATGATTTTCAATAGTTTTTGTGAGTATCTTGGCGATGACCATTGCGCGAATGCCAGTAGTTTATTACCCGAGGCTCCCATTGCCAAAGTGTATTTATCACGCGGTTGGGATGAGGAAACATTACACAGTTTAACCCAATTGATTTATGACGTACGCAAAGATGACGCCTTGTTTCGCCGTGAAATTGGCAAACCAGGTGCTTTTGATCAAATGCGTAAACTTTATTGGGATAGAAGAGAATATAGCGCGATGACTGTCGTCGGTAGTGAGTCGTGTGATCTCACTCCCTTAGCTAAATTAGGTTTTAAAACAGAGGTAACAAATGAGCCAAGAATTTAATATCGCTATTTTAGGAGCAACCGGCGCGGTTGGTGAAACCATGCTTGAAGTGCTCAAAGATCGCAAATTCCCCGTTGGTGAACTTTACCTACTTGCCAGTGAGCGTAGTGAAGGTAAATTCTACCGCTTCAATGGTAAGACCATACAAGTACAAAATGTTGAAGATTTCGATTGGTCACAAGTTCAGATTGCACTGTTTTCCGCTGGTGGTGAATTGTCCGCAAAATGGGCTCCTATTGCCACAGAAGAAGGCGTGGTAGTCATCGATAACACCTCACATTTCCGCTATGAGTACGATATCCCACTTGTTGTGCCTGAAGTGAACCCTGAAGCGATTGCGGATTTCCGTAACCGCAATATTATTGCGAACCCAAACTGCTCAACCATCCAAATGTTGGTGGCGTTAAAGCCGATTCACGACGCTGTGGGTATCGAGCGAATTAACGTATCAACTTATCAGTCCGTTTCAGGAGCTGGGAAGTCAGGCATTGATGAGTTGGCGGGACAAACCGCAAGGCTGTTAAACGGTGTTTCGGCCGATCCTGATGTGTTTAGCCAGCAAATTGCGTTTAACTGCATCCCACAAATCGACCAGTTTATGGATAATGGTTACACCAAGGAAGAGATGAAAATGGTGTGGGAAACGCAAAAAATATTCAATGACTCAACCATTATGGTCAACCCAACTTGTGTACGCGTGCCAGTTTTTTACGGCCATGCTGAGTCACTGCATATTGAAACACGCTTACCGATTGATGCTGAGCAAATTATTGAGTTATTAGAGAAAACTGAAGGTATTGAAGTATTCAGCGGGAATGATTTCCCAACGCAAGTTCGCGATGCGGGAGGGAAGGATACGGTTCTTGTAGGGCGTATTCGCAACGATATCAGTCACCACAGTGGCATTAACATGTGGGTAGTGGCAGATAACGTGAGAAAAGGCGCTGCAACAAATGCGGTACAAATTGCGGAAGTGTTGATTCGAGATTATTTCTAATTAATACCTAGTAAAAAGGAGTGGCTTACCACTCCTTTCTCTCTACACAAAAAAGCCGAGTGATTGATTCACCCGGCTTTTTTATTATCGTCCAGCTCAAGGCTGAGAATGATGGCTATCTTTTTGACTTGTGCGCGTTAGGGTTCTGCTTGCAACTGCCGTCGGCACATTTACCATATAGATAAAGGCTGTGATTGGTGAGCTGTACATTATATTGCTCGGCAATCTCTCTTTGGCGTTGTTCTATCACCTCATCTGAAAACTCAATCACTTCACCACAATCTAAGCACACTAAGTGGTCGTGGTGGTGTTGTGTTGAAAGTTCAAAAACGGATTTTCCACCTTCAAAATGGTGACGAGTGACAATACCCGCATCATCAAATTGGTTTAATACTCGATAAACAGTCGCAAGACCGATTTCTTCACCAAGATCAATCAATTTCTTATACAGTTCTTCAGCGCTGATATGTTGGCATTCAGGCTGCTGTAGCACTTCTAAAATTTTTAGCCTAGGAAGGGTAACTTTAAGACCTGCATCCTTGAGCGCTTGGTTATTATCTGACATACACTTTCCTGTTGATGATCTGCAGCAGTTAACAGAATTCATAATTGCGATCATTATAGGGGAGTCACTGCTAACAATAAACCACGAAGTTCAAAGGGTTACTTTATATTTGTCACAAAGCCGCGCAATATCACTGATATAACAGCTCTTACCAGTTACAATTGCGTAACATTTATTAGTGATTGAGTCGATAGGTTTAAAAGGTGAGCACGGAATGAATCACTCTTTAGCAAGATTTTATAAGCCAAATATTGTTAAGTGGGCGTTAAATAGCTGGCCCCCTTTTTGGGGCGCTGGTATCCACATTGATGAAATTAGTAGCGACTTCCGTCAGGTGAAAATGCGCCTAAAGCTGCGGTGGTGGAACAAAAATGCCAATCGCACTCAGTATGGTGGCAGCATTTTCTCTCTCACGGATCCTGTTTACTCTTTGATGTTAATGGGGATTTTGGGTGAGCAATATTATGTATGGGACAAAGAGGCCAGCATCAACTTTATCAAACCGGGCCATTCTGATTTGTATGCGGAGTTTCTGATAACGCAAGACCAACTGGATTCAATCTTAGTGAGCACGGCCAATGGGGATAAATGCTTTCCGGAATTTGTTATCCATGTTAAGGATGCCAAAGGCGAAGTGGTCTCTGAAGTGCAACGTAAATTGTACGTGCGCAAAAAACCTAAATACAGAGAAGAGAGTGATGCAGACAAAATGGTTACTTTTTGTGACCGCTAAGGCTGTCCATTCTGCATTTGGCACAGCTCAATCCAAGCTTCGGCGGTGCGAGAAACGTACCGTTCCGCGTGCCATATTAATCCTAAGTGCCAATCAATACTGGGTGTCATAGGTTTGACTAAGACGCCTTCTCCTTGAATTCGTCGACAAAGTGGTTCGGGTAGAAAGGCAACGCCTACGCCACTTTTGACCAACGCGACTAAAAAATCCCACTGGCTACTGCGCGCTGCAACTTGTGGTGTAAATCCGTGTTGTAGGCAGAATGAGTGGATGTAGTCACTCAGCGTAAAATCATGGGTATAGAGGTAAAATGGCTCATTTTGTAGTTGCTCCCAACCGATGGCTTCTTGCTGCTTCCAAGGAGATGAATCGGGGAGTACGGCGCAAATGGGGTAACTGTCTAAGGAGAGTGACCGCAGATTATCAATCGGATGAGGCGAAAGCATGGTGACGGCTACGTCAATTTCGCCATTGAGGATAGCTTGCTCTATTTTACGTCCGCCATACTCAACGATGGTGAGCTCTACATGAGGGTAGGTTTGACGGTATTGGCGGATCAGACCTGCGTAAAGGTGTCCAACCATTGGTGGAATTCCGAGATGCAGTTGTCCCCGCTTTACCTGATTGAGATCGACCAGCTCGGCTTCTAACTGAGACATCTGCGCTAAGATCTCTAGCGCTCTTTGATAGACAACCTCTCCTGCATCGGTAAGCCAGAAACGTCGACCTTCACGATGTAATAGTGGCTGTTCAATTTCCTGCTCTAAACTGCGGATCATCTTACTGATGGTGGGCTGGGTGACGAACAGTTGCTCGGATGCGCGGGTAAAGCTTTGTTGATTGACCAATTCAACAAAATAGCGCAGTGCTTTAATATCCATAATATCTCCTTTTATCATTCCATTTTGGCATGAAAATGATAATAAAAAG
>NZ_CAWNIB010000158.1:0-4134 GCF_963874405.1 Vibrio sp. V08_P9A1T1 | reverse complement strand
TAAAACTAAAATCTGCCTTTTTGAGTCATGTAATAAAATAACGTAATAACTTTCATATTTAACAAGGAAATCAAACATAGGTTTGAAACGGGATAAAACTTTGTTTTTAACCTTTCATTAACTTTGTCTCTTTTGCTGAATGCTGAGTTGATGTAAGGTTTAATAAGGTTTTGTAAGACTTATGTCTAGCTTGGTTAGGCTTGAAATATTGGATTGACTGAGAGAAAGTGTCGGTAGAGATAAGTCAGTGGATAGCAAAAAATGAGCATTTGAATTTGTGGTTTTTAAATTACAAATGTAGTTGGAATGGTTTTAAGGAAGAACGTTATGTTTGCACAGACCCCAGAAACAGAGTTAGCACTCAGCAAAGAACACCACGAAGCCAAGCTTGAGGTTGTTGGTGCCGTTGGCTCACATCACCAAGCTATTTTCCCTTCAGAAGCCCAAATCTTCTTGTCCACTCTGTGTGCTAAATTTGCAAGCCGTGTTGATTCGCTGCTGGATGCACGAGAAGAGCGACAAACACGTATTGATAACGGAGAACTGCCGGATTTTCTCAAGGATACGCAAGATATTCGCGAAGGAAGCTGGAAAATTCTCGGTATCCCACACGATTTACAAGATCGTCGAGTGGAGATTACGGGGCCAACCGACCGAAAAATGGTGATCAATGCATTGAATGCTAACGTCAAAGTGTTCATGGCGGATTTTGAGGATTCGATGTCACCAGCATGGGATAAAGTGCTGGATGGGCAAGTCAATTTGCGTGATGCCATTGAAGGAACCATTAGCTATACCAATCCTGACAATGGTAAGTGTTACCAGCTTAAAGATAACCCAGCGGTGCTCATTTGTCGGGTACGCGGTCTGCACCTTAAAGAAAAGCATGTTAAATATGCAGGGCAAAGTATTCCGGGTTCGCTGTTTGATTTTGCACTCTACTTTTACAACAACTATAAATCATTGCTTAAAAAAGGCAGTGGCCCTTATTTTTATCTTCCAAAACTTCAGGCCTATCAAGAAGCAAAGTGGTGGAGTGACGTTTTCCATTTTACCGAAGAGTATTTTGGGTTAGAAACTGGCACCATTAAAGCCACCGTATTGATTGAAACCTTACCCGCCGTGTTCGAGATGGACGAAATATTGTTCTCGCTTAAAGAACACATTGTCGGCTTAAATTGTGGCCGCTGGGATTACATTTTCAGTTATATCAAGACATTGAAAAATTATCCGGATCGGGTGCTACCAGATCGCCAAGTTGTCACAATGGAAAAGCCGTTTCTTAACGCCTATTCACGCTTACTGATCTACACCTGTCATAAGCGTGGCGCATTTGCGATGGGCGGTATGGCCGCGTTCATTCCAGCTAAAGATCCCCAAGAAAATCAGTTGGTTCTCGATAAAATTCATCACGATAAATTACTTGAAGCCAATAATGGTCATGACGGTACTTGGGTTGCCCATCCCGGTTTAGCGGATACGGCAAAAGCGGTCTTTGACCAAGTACTTGGCGAGCGTTGTAACCAATTAGATGTTACGCGTCTGTCTGATGCGCCGATTTATGCCAATGAGCTGTTGACCCCATGTGAAGGGGAGCGTACCGAACATGGCATGCGTCATAATATTCGAGTTGCACTTCAGTACATCGAAGCATGGATCTCCGGCAATGGCTGTGTCCCCATTTATGGTTTGATGGAAGATGCGGCGACCGCAGAGATTTCTCGAGCGTCAATATGGCAATGGATCAAGCATGGAAAAGCCTTGGATAACGGTCTGATTGTTACCAAAGCGCTTTTTGAGCAGTATCTTGCGCAAGAAATTGAAGTCGTGAAACAGGAAATCGGCACGCAGCGATTTGCACAAGGACGATTTAGCGAAGCGGCACAATTGATGGCTCGCTTAACTACCAGCGATGAGCTGACACATTTTCTCACCGTTCCGGGTTATGACTACCTAGATTGATGAGATTTAAAACCAATAACTAATAACCAATTACTGACAACCAATAACGTGAAGCTGTTTTCAAAAGCAGAATAGGTCGTACTGCTGAGAAAAGGATGACAGTGCGCTTGCGCATCAAAATAAGAGGGATAGACCATGACATTAACTCGCCGCCAACAAATCGAAGCTCTAGAAAAAGATTGGGCAACCAACCCACGCTGGAAAAATGTAAAGCGTACTTATACTGCTGCTGAAGTGGTTGACCTGCGCGGTTCAATCACTCCAGCCAACACCTTGGCCCAACGTGGCGCTGATAAATTGTGGTCACTGGTTAACGGCAGTGCCAAAAAAGGTTATGTGAACTGTTTGGGTGCATTGACAGGTGGTCAAGCGGTACAACAAGCCAAAGCGGGAATTGAGGCGATTTATCTCTCCGGCTGGCAAGTAGCGGCAGACAACAACACCGCTTCCACCATGTACCCAGACCAATCGCTCTATCCAGTCGATTCTGTTCCATCGGTGGTCAAGCGCATCAACAACTCGTTTCGTCGTGCCGATCAAATTCAGTGGGCGGCTGGAAAATCACCGGAAGATGAAGGTGGTATTGATTACTTCTTACCGATTGTTGCTGATGCTGAAGCCGGTTTTGGTGGCGTACTCAATGCTTACGAGTTGATGAAGTCGATGATTGAAGCAGGGGCGGCCGGTGTGCACTTTGAAGATCAGTTGGCGTCAGTAAAAAAATGCGGACACATGGGCGGCAAGGTTCTGGTTCCGACTCAAGAAGCGGTTCAAAAATTGATTGCGGCACGTTTGGCCGCTGACGTATCAGGGACAACCACTTTGGTCATTGCTCGTACTGATGCAAACGCGGCGGATCTACTGACCTCGGATTGCGACGCATACGATCGTGATTTTATCCAAGGTGAGCGTACTCAAGAAGGTTTCTATCGCGTGAATGCTGGGATTGAGCAAGCGATTTCACGCGGTCTCGCTTACGCGCCGTATGCTGATCTCGTGTGGTGTGAAACCGCTAAGCCTGATTTGGATGAAGCCCGCCAATTTGCCGAAGCAATTCTAGCGCAATACCCAGATCAACTGCTGGCTTATAACTGTTCTCCCTCTTTCAACTGGGAGAAAAACTTGGATGCAGACACTATTGCTCGTTTCCAGCAAGAGTTGTCGGACATGGGGTACAAATATCAATTCATCACCTTAGCGGGTATTCATAACATGTGGTACAACATGTTTGAGTTAGCACATGCTTACGCGCAAGGCGAAGGTATGCGTCATTACGTTGAGAAAGTTCAGCGTCCAGAGTTTGAAGCAGCATCAAGAGGTTATACCTTTGTTGCACACCAACAAGAGGTGGGAACGGGTTACTTTGACCGGATGACCAATACCATCCAAGGTGGCAGCTCTTCCGTGACCGCGTTAACGGGCTCTACCGAAGAAGACCAATTTTAATTAGCTATACTTCCCAATCATTATCTGTGTAACACCTTTGAGCGGCGTAAGCCGCTCTTTTTTATGTGAGGTACTTATATTAGGGAGTGAGCGTTATTCAATATCGACTTCGTCCGGTTCACTCTCTTCTTGTAGCTCAAGTAAGGTAACAGCTACCCCAATAAAGTCCGTGTCAGTAATAATGCCCACTAGTTGGCCTTTATCTACAACGGGTAAGCAGCCTACTTTATGTTTTTGCATGTAGATAGCACTCTCTTTTAACCCCGCTCGCGGGTCAACCGTCATGATTTCAGTATGCATCACCTCATATAATGGCGTTGTCAGTGTATATGATTGATCTTCAGGGATGTTTTTTAAGCTCGACTCTTGCGCGGCAAGAATATCTCGATGAGTAATGATACCGAGTAGTTTTTTGTGTGGATCGACGATAGGGATATGGCGAATATCCAACGCTTCCATAGTGTGCTTAGCATCGGCTAACGTGTGTGTACGCAACAGGGTATGGGGGTTGCGAGTCATCATGTCTTCAATTTTGATCATAACGAGCTCCTTTTTATTATTGACCTGATTCAACTATAGTTTTTTCTGCGCAAAATATCTGAGAGCTCCCGCTATTTTTACTTTGATTGATGCGTAAAGATTGGGTGCCATTTTCATGTTTAATTACATTAAATTTAGATCTGGGTCTGACGAGCGAAGGTGTTTACGTATATACTACGGCGCTTA
>NZ_CAWNIB010000157.1:0-4144 GCF_963874405.1 Vibrio sp. V08_P9A1T1 | reverse complement strand
CCCAAATTGATTGAAAGCCATGCTGTTTATGCGTATGAGTTTTGCGGTGACCGGGGGCGAGTCGCTAAAGATTGTTACTGGCGTGATGTCGGAACACTTGATTCTTTTTATAACGCTAACATGGATTTACTCGAACCTGTTCCACCAATGAACTTATACCAAAAAAACTGGGCCATTCGAACATACGAAGCGCAATACCCACCTGCGCGCACGGTTTCTTCTGCAACAGGTAACGAAGGTATATTCATTAATTCGATCATTTCAAACGGTGTGATTAATTCTGGAGGTTCTGTACAACACTCCATTATTTCTTCAAACGTCAGAATTGATGATGGTGCAACAGTGGTCGATAGCATTTTATTTGATGATGTTGAAGTCGGCGCAGGGTGTCAGCTCATGAGATGTATTATTGATAAACATGTAAAAATCCCTCCACATACTCAAATTGGCTTAAACCCAGTTGAAGATGCCCAGCGTTTCCGTATTTCAGAAAATGGCATTGTTGTGGTACCCGAAAGTTATCAATTCTAAACCTAGATTTTTTTGCCCACTCAATTTATCCCTCATTAAAATGAAGCCTTAGCACACGCTAAGGCTTCTTACTTTACACTGAGTTCAAAACATACCGATTAATCACGCTCGGTTATGGGCACGTTGTTGCATCCCAAAACCAATTTGACTGAGTCGGTGACTCCCAAACGCCAGGGTTGTTTTTGGCAATAAAACATTTCCCGTTGTAAATCACAACATCGCCAGTTTTCACCTGTGTGGATCCGGGAACCCAAGTAATGACATTGCTAGGATTCGTGGTACCACCGGTATCGCCACCGCCAGTATCTCCACCGTCACTGCCACCAGAAGATAGGTCAGCAAGTGGAAGATCCGGTTGTTCAAACTTGAAGGCGTAATCGACACCATTAATGTTTACGCTGTAATTTGCAGGCCCAGAAATAGGGAGGTAGTAAACCATATCCAACTCATACACGCCGCCTGCGGGCAGAGCTTTCCAGTTCGGTAAACTAAACGCTACGCGGTGCATGACACCGTCTAAGCCACCGACGTTGTTGGCGCGAGTATGGCCAGAAGCAATCACCTTCAAGCCACCACCAGATTGGTCTTTAGCATTATCAGGTGCAGATACGGGGATATCAAACTGGAACTCAGTACCACCTGGGATATCTTGACCCGTGTTGTTAGTAAAGCTGATTTTCGGATTGATTGGGTAGTTTTGATCACCCACCTTAAATCCACCAACGGAGACCGCGATGTCTACAGTTTCACTGGCAATCGTTCCTGTTGCAAGCGTGTTACCATAAGGCGTTGCCGACTTAAACTTGTCATAAATTGCTTTCGTCATGGTATTACCCATGTGGTATTCGCCATTTCCGCTTGCACAAGCTTGCTCTGTTGAATCCACTTGAGTGCGTTGACCATTAGCGTCCAATACATAACAGTTATAATCGCCTGCTAACTCCCAAAACATGATGCCGCCGATCTCTTTATCGATGACATAATCGGCTTTGGTGTTGATAGACTCTTTATCTTCAGTTGATAAGAACACCCCTTTATCGGCATTCCACAGCCAAGGCGCGACGGCAACGCTGTCGTAGTGACGTTGGTAAAGACCGACAAGTTGATCGGCAGGCTCATTCACTGGATCAAGGTTATAAGCTTGGGCGTAAGAGCCCCAAATCCCCTTCTCTAGGTTTTTGGCATGCCACATTGGGTTTGAACCTGCGCCCATCTCGTTTCCTTTCGGATCGGTGTCGTGCCACATGTTGTCAATACCCACAGCGCCGTGGCCACAGTTGTTTTTCTCACCCTCACCAGTGCCCGGAGCACATTCAGCTTGGTTAGGTAATGCCGCTCGCCCCCATAAACCATTCTCTCCACCCGTGACACCTTGCCAGCCGCGCGTGTAGTAAGGAACGCCGATGTTGATACGCCCTGCGGGCATAGAACCGCGGAAATAATGATAAGCCCAGTCAGTGTTGAGATAACCAATACCACCGTATTGAGCTGTACCATATACGTTCCACTGTGCTAACTCTGAATCTTTACCAGTGTCATACAAAGCCGCGTTGTGACCCACGTGATCATTCCATGCGCCGTGTAAGTCATAAGACATGATGTTCACATAATCAAGATACTGAGTGACATCAAATGTCTCCATACCACGCAATAGATAACCAGAAGACGGTGCTGCGATCGTCAGCATGTAATGGTGGCCATCTTGTGCAGATGCTTGATCAAGCTTCTGACGTAGTACCTTCATTAACTCTTGGTACGACGCCCATAAATAAGCACGGCGAGGTTCCATAATCGCTTTATCATCTGGATTACCTGCGCCCGCCATTGAGGTTGGATATTCATAGTCGATATCGACACCATCGAATTGATATTTACGAATCATTTCAACAGCCGATGTTGCAAATTTTTCAATACCAGCGTGGTTGATAGAGCCATCCGCGTTGGTTGTCATCGTATAAAAACCACCATCGGCGACACGGTTGCCAGCCGTATCAAAGTGCCCGCCAGTTTCAGCCCAGCCTCCGATAGAAATTAAGGTCTTAACATCAAATTTTTTCTTCGCTGTTGCCAACGCACCAAAATGACCTTTAAAGCCTAATGCAGGATCAATCTCAACCCCTGGCCACTCTTTGCCCACTGCCGCATTATTGGGATCGTTCACATCGCCCACATTCACTTTGCCATCGGAACCTATGCTGACGAAGGCATAGTTAATGTGCGTGAGCTGCTCCCACGGGATGTCTTTTACAAGGTAAGCCGATTGCGGATCATCACCCGCACGCCAACTGGTGAAATAACCGATCACACGACGTGGATGATCCGCCCCCATGATCTCACGACCTTCCGCATCGTAAACGGTGCAATAAGGTACATTCACACCTTCGGTTTGATATAAACCATCAGGACGACAACTATTAGCTATTGGCGCGCCATTGACTGTTAAAGTCGCTAACGTGGAATCTGTCGTCGCACCAAGGTTATCAGTGGCGCGTGCAAACACCGCCAAGTTACCCGCTTTTGTCGCGGTGTATTCTAAGGTATACGGAGCACTAACAGCCGTTCCAACCAGCGTTCCCGCAACGAAGAAATCAACTTTATCGACGCTTCCATCAGTATCAGCAGCGTTTGCGGTTAAGGTGACTAAAGCCCCCACGTCAACGGAAACCGCAGAGAGCGTAATATCAACGGTTGGAGCCTGATTGCCTGGTTGCTGTGCCTCTTTCACCGTTAAGGTCGTTGCACTTTTCACGCTGGCATCACCTTTATCATCGATGGCTACAACACTGAATTCATGCTGACCAGCGGTTGCGACCCACGTGGCTTTATAAGGTGCAGTGGTGACTATACCCACAATTGCACCATCGACAGAAAACTCGACTCGAGCAACGCTGCCGTCACTATCGGTTGCGTTCGCACTTAATATTACGGTATCACCGACAGCAATCACATCTGCTGCGGAAGGTGAAGAGAGATTCGCGGTCGGTAGCTGGTTCTCACCACCGGAAGTGGCGCAAACATCCAACACTTTCCACTGGGCATAATCACCGGAAAAGTTGGCTGGATCGTTACCTTGAGTCCAATAGTTAGCTTGGTAGGCGGTACCACTGTGCTGAACCTTGTTACCGCCAGTATAAACTTTTGACGATTCCCAAGGGCTTAGTGTCGTGCAATCAACGGCTGCATAGCTGTTAAAAGCCATCAAGCAAGAGGCCGTTAAAGTGCTCAGTGTAAAAACACCCTTTGCCACTGTCCTGTTGTTTAAATGCATAGCTGCTCATTCCTTAAGTTATTGTTTCACTGTAAAAAGCCTCGTATCAAGAAGAAACCAGACTTTAATTCTCACGTGAAACAACTGTAGAACAGAGCGATAAATAAGCACCTCAATTTGTTCAAATATCAAAAATCACTCGCAACAAGTTGCACTATTTCTGCAAAAGAGGCATCGTTATTTTGCATCAACAACTAATTATTGGTTAATTTTCCGATTCTAAAAAAAGCGCCGAAATCAGAACAATGTACGGACTGCCTGCCGGTTATTTAACTTACACACTATCAAAAAGAGCAAAAAATATGCAACAACACTAATTGTTACAAAAATGTAGAGTTTAACTTT
>NZ_CAWNIB010000156.1:0-4145 GCF_963874405.1 Vibrio sp. V08_P9A1T1 | reverse complement strand
AAATTAACCCAACCTAAATTGTTAAACCGTTCATCATTTTGATATGAAATAACATACAAAGATGAAATTACCGCCAAAATGAAACACAATTTCGCTCATTCGCGCTTTTGTGAGCAACATATCGAACATTTTCTATTGAAAATGCCACACTAAATATAAGTTTTTCATCGAATAAGGTTTCACCATGACCACAACCACACGATTTGAAACCGATGTTGTTATCATTGGTGGCGGAGCAACCGGTACTGGGATCATGCGCGACTGCGCACTGCGCGGCATTGCGTGTATTTTGCTAGAAAAGGATGATATTGCTTCTGGTACCACCGGGCGAAATCACGGTTTATTACACTCAGGGGCACGTTACGCAGTTACCGATCCTGAATCGGCCAAAGAGTGCATCCAAGAGAATCAAATTTTAAAAAATATCGCCAGACATTGTGTAGAGAAAACCGACGGCCTGTTCATTACTCTGCCTGAAGACGATCTTGCTTTTCAGAGCACGTTTATCGACGCGTGCGCTCAAGCTGGGATCACAACCGAGCCGCTTTCTGCCAAAGAAGCACTGCGTTTAGAGCCTCACGTTAATCCAAACCTTGTTGGCGCGGTCAAAGTACCCGATGGCACACTCGATCCTTTTCGTTTATGCGCTTCCAATGTGCTAGACGCCAAAGAGCATGGTGCGCGGATCATGAACAAAACCATTGTGACGTCGCTGATCCGCCAAGGTGACACAGTATTAGGCGTGCGCTGTTTACAGCTCAACACTCATCAACAATATGAGATTTTCGCCAAAGAAGTGATTAACGCAGCTGGAATATGGGGACAAAACATCTGTGAATACGCCGATCTCAACATCAAAATGTTCCCCGCGAAAGGCTCATTGTTGATCCTTGATTATCGTATCAACAACCTTGTGATCAACCGCTGTCGCAAGCCTTCTGATGCCGATATTCTTGTCCCTGGTGATACCATTTCACTGATCGGTACTACCTCTGAACACATTGACTACGACCAAATTGACAACCTGCACGTGACTGAAAAAGAGGTCGATATACTACTGGCCGAAGGCGCGAAACTGGCCCCCATCATGGCGAATACTCGTGTACTACGCGCTTATGCAGGTGTGCGTCCATTGGTCTCTATTAATGATGATGGCAGCGGCCGAAACATCAGTCGCGGCATCGTATTACTTGACCACGAACAACGCGATGGATTGAAAGGCCTCACCACGATTACAGGCGGTAAATTAATGACTTACCGCCTAATGGCAGAATGGGCGACCGATTTAGTCGCCAAAAAACTGGGCAATAATACCCCTTGCGAAACTCATACTCGCGCCCTACCCGGCTCCAACGAAACCCCAAAACAGGTGAGAAAGACCGCCAGCATTGCCAAGCCCGTCTATGAATCGGCTATTTATCGCCATGGTGAGCGCGCACAAAATTTCTTATCTGATGATGCAAAGAGCCAAGCGGTTATTTGTGAATGTGAAATGGTGACCGCGGGCGAAATTGAATACGCAATTAAACAACTCGATGTAAATAACTTGGTCGATTTACGTCGCCGCACTCGTTTAGGTATGGGGCCGTGCCAAGGAGAGCTTTGCAGCTATCGCGCCGCCAGCTTATTTCAAGAATATGGTCACGTTTCGGGAAACCAATCGAGCCAACTGTTGGTTGAGTTTTTAGAAGAGCGCTGGAAAGGCATTAAACCGATTTTCTGGGGAGATGCACTGCGCGAAGCTGAATTCAGTTACTGGATTTATGAAGGCTTGTTCGGAGCCAATGACATTCCAACGCAACACAAGCAAAATGAAAGTGAGGAGACGTTATGGTGAAATACGACGTCACAATTATCGGTGGTGGAATTGCAGGTTACAGTGCAGGTCTTCGCTGCTTACAAGCGGGCCTAAAAACAGCACTGATCAGTCAAGGCCAAAGTGCTCTGCATTTTTCATCCGGTTCCATCGATGTTCTGGGTAAACTGCCTAGCGGCGAAGCGGTTGAATCCCCTTTGCTCGCCATGGAAGCATTACGTCAACAAGCCCCGAATCACCCTTACAGTAAAATTGGCGCTGACACTATTTCGCAAGGGTTAATGTGGTTTCAAAAAACGCTGCAGCAACGCGGCATGCCGCTGACACACCAAGCGGATAATAGTAACCACTATCGCATAACTCCGATGGGGACATTGAAAGCCACTTGGTTATCACAACCTTATGTTTATCAACATAAAACGAATGCTGATTTTAAGCGTATTGTGCTGCTCGCCATCGATGGTTACCGAGATTTTCAACCACATATGCTGCAAGATAACTTACGCGCTCTACCTGCATTTTCGGCTATCCCAAGTGAGATCATCAATATCACGATTCCGGGTTTCGAAGCACTTCGCCATAACCCCAACGAACTGCGCTCCATCGATATTGCTCGTTTGCTCAAACAACCACATGCATGGCGCAGTTTTTGTGATCAACTGATCCGTCATGCCACTGTGCAAGATCTAGTGATCCTACCTGCCATCATGGGCAATGGTGATGGGTTAACCTTACTGAACAAACTCAAATTGGAAACCAACTTGCAGTTGCATGAAGTCCCGACCATGCCGCCATCATTAATGGGCATCCGCATTGAAGAGACACTCAGCCGAGCTTTTTTAACCATGGGTGGTACTCATTTAAAAGGCGATAAAGTCATCAGTGGTGAATTTGACGGCAACCGTTTGACCGCCATTCATACTCAAAATCTCAATGATATGCCGATTCAAGCTGACCATTTCGTGATGGCTACAGGGAGCTATTTCAGCCAAGGTTTACAGGCTTCTCATCACGGTATTAGCGAACCCGTGTTCCAATTAGAGACGGAGAGCTGTCATGATCGCGCTCTATGGCGAAACCATGCCTTTTTCTCAGCAAACTCTCACCCTTTCATGACCTTTGGTGTGCTGACCAACACGTCACTGAATCCAACTCATCAAGGTAATATCATTACTAATTTATACTGCTGTGGTTCGATGCTCGCGGGTTATGATCCTGTCTTTGAAGGCAGCGGTGGAGGCGTTGCTATTGCCAGTGCTTACCACGCTACCTCTCAAATTATGGCTCAAACTCAATCTCGACCCGTCATTCAGGAGGTATTAGTATGAGCACCTCTTTTGTTGAAGCCGCACCCAAAAATACCTCTTTTGATCAATGCATCAAATGCACTGTTTGTACCGTTTATTGCCCGGTTGCTAAAGCAAACCCACTCTATCCGGGGCCAAAACAGTGCGGGCCGGATGGCGAACGCTTGAGGATTAAAAGCGCAGAGTATTATGACGACCTACTCAAGCTCTGCACCAACTGCAAACGGTGTGAAACCGCCTGTCCTTCCGGAGTAAAAATTGGCGATATCATTGCTGTGGCGCGTGGCAAACATGGTAAAAAAACGCTGAGTCCAAAGCTGGTGCGTGATTACGTGCTGAGCCATACCGATCTTTTTGGCACGATCGCCACACCATTTGCACCGATAGTGAACGCTGCTACGGCTATGCCGATGGTAAAAAAACTGATGCACAAGACCATTGGTGTGCACGATCATAAATCACTTCCCAAATACTCACACGGCACGTTTCGTCGTTGGTTTAAGCAGAACTGCACACGCCAACCCTTGTATAACCGGCAAGTGACCTATTTCCACGGCTGCTACGTTAACTATAACCACCCGCAGTTAGGTAAAGATTTTGTCTCTGTGATGAATGCGATGAATATCGGCGTACGGTTACTGGATAACGAGAAATGCTGTGGTGTACCGCTGATTGCCAATGGTTTTCACGATAAAGCACGTAAAAATGCGCTATTGAATGTGAAAAATATCGAAGCCGCGGTAGTTGATCGTCAAACGACGCTCATCTCCACCTCATCAACGTGTTCGTTTACCTTACAACAAGAATATCCTCATGTTTTAGGGGTTGATAATAGTAAGGTGGTCAAACAAATCGAGTACGTCACGCGCTTTCTACTCAAAGAGTTCATGAGCGGTAATGCGCCTAAAATGAAACCCGTTAACTTGAAAGTGGTTTACCACACCCCTTGCCACCTTGAACGCAGCGGTAATGTCATTTTTACCATTGAATTATTAAAAATGATCCCAGGATTGGAGTTAGTG
>NZ_CAWNIB010000155.1:0-28795 GCF_963874405.1 Vibrio sp. V08_P9A1T1 | reverse complement strand
TTTGGTGAATTCTCATTTTTCGAGAAAAATTAATTTAATAATGAGATGTTCTCGCAAATAAAATTGGTTAAACCAGTTTTTTTGCTAGTTAGTAAGTCAGTTGTTGCTATTTTTTTTATTAGAGGCTTTAAGTTCTATTTTTTCTTTTGGTTTTTTTCATAAATCATTGTTTTTATTTTTATTTTTATTTTAATAATTTCTGTTTTAGTGTCGTTTTTTGTTGATTTTCCTTTGTTTGTGTATTGTAAATGAGTGGAATGTCTCTGGGTAGCATTGTGGTGATTGAAAGTGAGGGTTGGTGAGCAAAGAGTGAGCTTTGATTGTTTTCGCCACTCTTTGTTGTTGAATAAAGCCAACGTTCCGATTCGCTAGCAAGATCCAATTTTTGCGTTCATCTGCTGGACTTCAATGATGACATGCCTACACTGACCGCAGATTTTTAAAGGGGAAATGAGATGTGGAGTTGGCTCTCCGTTGCTTTGTCTGGATTCATTAGTATTTCGGCTGTTGAAAGTAACAAAATCAAGCAAGCGGTAATGTTTAAGACACTCAGTATGCTGTTATTGGTGGCGATAGTTCTAAACCATACCACGCAGCTCACTTCTCCTATCTTATGGGTCACGCTCGGTCTGCTTATTTCCGCAATCGCGGACACATTGCATCTGTTGCAACGCTACTCAAAACTCTGTTTTGCTAGCTTTCTTGTCGCACAGTTGATGTACAGTAAAGCCTTCTGGGCGCAACTTTCTGACACTATGGTGTGGTGGCTACCTGCCCTTTTGATTGCGACCAGTATTGTGGCTTTTTTCCTATTGCTGCCGCAAATTGACACCTTGATCTTTCCCGTAACCATTATGGGTATGATGTTAGTTCAGTTGGCGTGGGCGGCGGGAGAGTTGTGGCTGCAGACGCAAACAGTGCCTGCCTTTGCCGGGTTTGTTGGCTGTCTGGTGCTGATGCTCTCGGCCAGTTTGTTAGCCATTCACGATTACCGCAGGCCATTGCCTTGTGGGCGCTATCTTATTTCTGGCAGCTATTTATTAGCGCAAGCGTTAATCTCCGCCTCGGTGGCCTTGTAAACATTATCGCGTCATCTATATCGTTACTTTCAGGAGCATCGAAATCTCATGACTGGGCTGATATACTGCTGCCACTTTAAATCGATGTGAGTAGTGATAGATGGATATTTTATCGGCGGCGACCATGCTTTTTTTGATCATGGACCCGCTTGGCAACCTGCCGGTCATGCTCTCCATCTTAAAACACCTTGATCCCAAACGTCGCCGTGTTGTGCTTGTGCGCGAACTTTGTTTTGCGTTGATCATTTTGATGCTGTTCTTGTTTGCTGGCAAAAACATCATGGGTTTTTTGCACGTGCAACCGGAAACTCTCAGCATTTCTGGCGGTATCATTCTCTTCATCATCTCGATTAAAATGATTTTCCCTAGTGCAGGTAGCATTACTGGATTAGCAGCGGGGGAAGAGCCCTTCATCGTACCGATGGCAATTCCGATGATCGCGGGTCCTTCAGTGATTGCGGCCTTACTGCTTCTTTCGACTCAGCACCCTGACAAACTCCTTGAGCTGTCAGCCTCTGTACTGCTCGCGTGGGGCGCCACTTTCATCATTTTGATGTTCTACGGTTTCTTCCACAAAGTGCTGGGTGAACGCGGTTTAAAAGCGGTCGAGCGTTTGATGGGATTATTGCTAGTGATGATCTCAACGCAAATGTTCTTAAATGGCGTAAAAAGCTATATGGGGCTGTGATTCGGGGATAAAAAAGCCGCCTATCGTGTGAACTTGAAGCGGCTTTTCCTATGTTGCTTTCTTTATGCCGTTAACTTACGTCATGTGTTTGCGGCGGATATCGAGCAGCGCGAAGACTCCAAATACCAGAATCGACCATTTTTCCCAACGGCTCATGCTGATCTTGTCACCAAACGCACCGATAAAAATCAGCATTTGTAGCCCGTGCATAATGAACAAAAATGCCGTCATAATATAAAGTGCAATCGCCGCTTTACCGGGGAACGGCATGAAGATATTCAGTAATAGAATCAACCAAACAAAAGCAATCGCCGCTTTTGCAAGTACCAGTAACACTCTCATTCCGAGCTCCTCTCAAATAGTCGATAACTGACTTGGCCTGCGTTTTTCTCACGGTGCAGATGCCAATTAGCAGGGATGCCTTCTAGCGCCAATTCTTTTTCCGTCTCAATATAAATCAGCGCTTCATCAGCAAGCCAGCCATTTTGTTCTAAAAGCGAGATGGCTTCGCTTAATAAGCCTTGGCGAAAAGGCGGGTCGATGAACACCACGTGGTGAGGCGTCCCTTTCTGCTTGAGAAAGGCCAGCGCATCACTATTTATCGCTCGTAAGTTGGTCGCGTTGAGCGCACCAATATTGTGTTCAAGCTGTTTGAATGCCGTCGGGTTGAGTTCAATCAGCGTCACGGATTGTGCTTGCCTTGAGGCAGCTTCAAACCCAAGGCTGCCAGAGCCTGCAAATAAATCTAAGCAGTGTGCACCAGGGATCTCCTGTGCTAACCAGTTAAAAAGAGTTTCTTTGACGCGATCCGTCGTGGGACGCAGACCTTGGGCATCATGAACAGGCAGTTTACGACCTCTCCATAAGCCACTAATAATGCGAACAAAGCCCGTTGAAGGCTTATTTTGTGATGAGTTTTGTTGGCGACGTCTTACCATAGATTTTTTGACCGCTAATAAAGTGATACTATACCCAATCTGCCAACCCGAAACGGGTTTGGTATAGCCATTGAATTTCAATAATGACAAAGTTTACCAATCTAATTGGAAAGTTTTCACTGCTTTGTCATTTTTCTTTTTCTTACGAGGGATAATCCTTCAAGAAAAGGGTCGTAGTTAGTTAGGTAGATCTAGGATATCCCCAGATGACGGAAAAAAAGAAACGTGGATTACTCTCTTGGCTCGGTTTTGGTGACGAAGAATCAAGTAAATCAACCAGCGAAACAGAACAAGTGCTTGAGCCATCTACGCTTGTCGAACCAGTTGATGCTGAGCAAGAACAAGAAACGACGGCAGTTGCTCAACCCATCGAAGAGCCACACACTGCGTTAGCAGAAGCAGAAGCAGAAGCAGAAGCAGAAGCAGAAGCAGAAGCAGAAGCAGAAGCAGAAGCAGAAGCAGAAGCAGAAGCACGAATTCAAGAGCAAGAAAAACCCAGCGAGAGTTTTTTCGCACGCTTAAAACGCAGCCTTAGCCGAACCAAAGCCAATATTGGTGCGGGTTTCTTTGGTCTGTTTAAAGGCAAGAAAATTGATGATGAGCTGTTTGAAGAGCTGGAAGAGCAACTGCTGATTGCCGATGTTGGGATGGAGACCACACTCAAAATCATCAGCAATCTGACAGAAAAAGCCTCTCGCCACGCGTTGAAAGATGGAGAGGCACTCTACGGTTTATTGAAAGACGAAATGGCTGACATTTTGGCTAAAGTAGAGCAACCGTTAGTGATCGATAGCCAAAAAACGCCCTACGTTATTTTAATGGTCGGCGTCAACGGTGTAGGCAAAACGACCACGATAGGTAAGTTGGCCAAACAGTTTCAAGCTCAAGGTAAAAAAGTGATCTTAGCGGCGGGCGATACTTTTCGTGCGGCGGCTGTTGAGCAGTTGCAGGTGTGGGGCGAGCGTAACAACGTACCAGTAATTGCGCAGCACACTGGCGCAGACAGCGCATCAGTGATTTATGATGCGATTGAGGCCGCCAAAGCACGTGGCGTGGATGTGGTGATCGCCGATACCGCTGGTCGCTTGCAAAACAAGAGCAACCTCATGGAAGAGTTGCGTAAAATTGTGCGCGTCATGAAAAAAATTGATCAATCAGCGCCGCATGAAGTGATGCTGACGTTAGATGCCGCTACTGGGCAAAACGCCATCAGCCAAGCCAAACTCTTTAGTGAAGTGGCCCCGGTGACTGGGATCACCTTAACCAAGCTGGATGGCACGGCGAAAGGCGGCGTTATTTTTGCGCTGGCCGATCAGTTTGAAATTCCGATCCGCTTTATTGGGGTTGGCGAAGGGATTGACGATTTACGTCCGTTTGAAACGCAGCAATTTATTGAAGCTCTGTTTAGCCGCGAAGAGTAAGTGTGCGTGGGTGCTCAATGAGCACCTCATCATCCAATAGAGACTGGTGAGAGGAATAGCGAGTGATTAAGTTTCAACAAGTCAGCAAAGCGTATCGCGGAGGCCGTCAGGCGCTGCAAAAGGTCGACTTTCACCTACGCCGAGGAGAAATGGCGTTTTTGGGTGGGCACTCCGGAGCCGGTAAAAGTACCTTGTTGAAGTTAATCTGTGCGATTGAGCGTCCAACCGATGGGCGCATCAGCTTTAACGGTCACGATATTACGCGTATTCCCAATCAAGATATTCCCTTTTTACGCCGCAACATCGGCATTGTGTTTCAAGATCATCGCTTGCTGATGGACAGAACGGTTTACGACAATGTGGCATTGCCAATGCGCATTGAATCGATTTCAGAAAATGAAATTAAGCGTCGCGTCTCAGCCGCGCTGGATAAAACTGATCTATTAGACAAAGCACGCTGTTTACCGAGCCAACTTTCTGGGGGTGAGCAGCAACGAGTGGGTATCGCAAGAGCGGTCGTGAACCGACCTACCTTACTGCTGGCCGATGAGCCTACGGGTAACTTAGACCCAGAGCTTTCTAACCGTGTGCTTAAACTGTTTGAAGAGTTTAACCGTGCCGGAGTCTCTATTTTGCTTGCGACGCACGACATCAGCTTAGTCAACACGCGTCCTCAATATCGTCATTTAGAACTTAACCAAGGTTTTTTAAGCGAGGTAGAAGACTATGGCCGTTAAGTCGTCGAATAAAAGGAATGCGAAAGCACGTGAACCGAAACGGGCCAAAACCGATAGTTTCTTAGCCATCCACTTTAAGCAGGCCAAGGCCTCATTTTCAAGTTTATGGTCACGCCCACTCGGCAATATTTTAACGCTCGCCGTTATTTCGATGGCGCTTGCGATGCCAGCCTGTATGTACCTGCTGAGCAAAAATATCGCGTCTGTAGCCAATAATGTCACCAGCCCTGCTCAGATCAGTGTCTATCTACATGAGCGCACACCTGAAGCACGAATTATGGTGTTGAAAGATGAGCTAGAAAGTTTGGCCGATGTCGCCAGCGTGGAGTACATCTCACCGCAGCAAGGATTGGATGACCTGAGTCAATACGCCGGGTTTGAACAAGCCATTAGTTTATTGGATGATTACGCTTTACCTGGCGTGCTTATTGTTACCCC
The DNA here is from genome assembly GCF_963874405.1 of Vibrio sp. V08_P9A1T1. Lineage (NCBI taxonomy): Bacteria > Pseudomonadati > Pseudomonadota > Gammaproteobacteria > Vibrionales > Vibrionaceae > Vibrio > Vibrio sp. V08_P9A1T1. The sequence continues at coordinate 23,494 of NZ_CAWNIB010000155.1, read as the reverse complement.
GCAGGTTGAGCAGCAAGAGCAAATCAAAGCGCTGGCGAAAAAAATACAAGTAGAACAAGATGTCACGGATGTACGCTTGGATGAAGATTGGCTTGCTAGGTTAAACGCCATTCGAACTTTAGCGGCGATCATTGTCGCGAGTTTATCGGTATTGATGTTGGGCGCTGTATTTCTGATTGTGGGCAACACCTTGCGCTTTAACGTACAAGCCAATAAAGAAGAGATCCAAACCATGAAATTGATCGGTGCCACCGATCGCTACATTTTGCGTCCTTATCTCTATGCTGGCATGTGGTTTGGTTTATTGGGCGCATTCGCCGCTTGGCTGTTAACCGCTTTTGTGACTATTCTATTGAACGGTGCCGTTGAAGATCTTGCCCTACTGTATGACAGCCGTTTTCGTCTTATTGGCCTAAGTTGGGATGAATCCTTACTGCTGTTGATGCTCGGTACTTTCTTAGGATGCGTAGCGGCAAAAGTATCTGCGCAGCGTCATTTAAAAGAAATTGAACCAGTTTAGTTGAATATTGTCATATGTAGGCAATAACTGTTGGCTAGCTTTAGCCACAGCACTTGTATAGGCGACTTGTTTATGCATAATAGTTTCCCCTTGCTTGAATCTTGTTCATTTTAGGTTCAAGATTGTCGGGTTAAAAACATCCATTACTCCAGATCAGAAATTGATGAGGAATTGAATGACAAACCAAACGTATCAAATGGCTCTCGTTTCACAAGACAGCTTAGACAGCTACATTCGTTCAGTGAACAGCTACCCAATGCTGAGCGCGGAAGAAGAGCGGTCACTCGCAGAGCGATTACATTACAAAGGTGAAATTGAAGCGGCGAAAGGGTTGATCTTATCGCACCTTCGATTCGTTGTTCACGTTGCTCGTGGCTATTCTGGTTATGGCCTGCCCATGGCGGATTTAGTTCAGGAAGGCAATATTGGCTTAATGAAAGCGGTGAAGCGTTTCAACCCAGAAGTTGGGGTGAGACTGGTTTCCTTTGCTGTGCACTGGATCAAAGCTGAAATTCACGAATATGTGTTACGCAACTGGCGCATTGTAAAAATAGCGACCACGAAAGCGCAACGTAAGCTATTCTTCAACCTACGCAAATCGAAAAAGCGTTTAGGCTGGTTTAATAGCGGTGAAGTGGAAGCGGTTGCCCGTGAGTTGGGCGTTGACCCGGCTGAAGTGCGAGAAATGGAATCACGCTTAGCCGCGCAAGATGCCACCTTTGAAATGTCGGCGGAAGACGATGATTCGAGCTCTTCTTACACGGCACCTGTGCTTTATCTCGAAGATAAGCATTCGGATCTTGCGGATAACATTGAAGCGGCGAATTGGGAACATCACACCAACAATCGTTTAAGTTTGGCGTTGGCTAGCTTAGATGAACGCAGTAAACATATTGTGCGCTCTCGTTGGTTGGATGATCAAAAAGCTACGCTACAAGAGTTAGCGGAAGAGTATGGTGTCTCAGCTGAGCGTATTCGTCAGCTAGAAAAAAATGCAATGAAGAAGCTAAAGGATGCTGTCGGCGAGTTCTAATCACTGACTCATTGTGAAGTGCATTAAAAACCGAGATCTTACGATCTCGGTTTTTTTATTTTTGATCACTTTAAGTGATCAAATTTTCAGCGCGCTGATTGTGGATAACTCTGTGACAAAATTATTCGTGAGCTGTCATCAAGTCGGTTAAATCAAGGCTTGAACACCGTTTTATATTTGGGGATATGTATTGTGTTACACACAGAAAAGTAAGGATCATCACTACATGTTGTGGATCTATTTCTCATTTACTACTTTATCAACGCAATCCACAAGATTATCCACAAACGGCGAAAAAGTGATCAGTGGTGGATAACCTTATAAAGGCCGTGTACTTGATTGCCTTGGGATAGGTTACAATCAAACGCTAAAAATAAAACCAATCAGAGGAAGCGATGGATCAGTTTCAACATATCAATGCTCAAGCAGCACAAGCTTTAATGGAACAACATGATGCGCAATTAGTGGATATTCGTGATGCGCAATCTTTTGCGGTTGCACATGCAAATGGCGCATTCCACTTAACCAACGACAGCATGGTTTCATTTATGGAAAAAAGCGAATTTGACCAACCCATTTTAGTGATGTGTTATCACGGTATTAGCAGCCAAGGTGCGGCACAGTATCTGATTAACCAAGGTTTTGAACAGGTGTATAGTGTGGATGGTGGATTCGAAGCTTGGCATCGTGCAGGCTTGCCCGTAACCAGCAATTAGGATGACTTATGTTAAGACTGATCACGCTCAATAACCCAAGAATGGCGCAAGCCTTTATTGATTACATGGCCTCTCGTGAAATTGAGATTCAAATGATGCCGGAAGGGAGTGGTCAATTTGCGTTATGGTTACTTGATGAGCAACATCAGATTGAAGCCGAAGCGGAACTCAACCATTTTCTGCACAATCCAAATGATAGAAAGTATCAAGCCGCTTCATGGGATGTGGCTGAAAGCCGCAAAAGTCACTTTCAATATCGTTCACCGAGCATGTTGGCGATGCTCAAAGCCAAAGCTGGGCCTTTAACACTGGGCGTGATGATGGCATGCGCCATTATCTTTGCATTGCAGCAGTTTGGGCTAGCCAATCAAGTATTTTCTGCATTACATTTTCCTGCTTTGGCTGGGCAGCAATGGCAGATTTGGCGCTGGTTTAGTCATGCTTTACTTCATTTCTCTGTGCTACACATCGTCTTTAACTTGTTATGGTGGTGGCAGTTGGGGGGCGATGTTGAAAAACGGCTTGGCTCATTCAAACTTGGACAGCTATTTTTAGTGTCAGCATTGTTGTCCGGTGCGGCTCAGTACTGGGTTGAAGGAGCCAATTTTGGTGGTTTATCGGGTGTGGTCTATGCGTTGGTCGGTTATCTATGGATGCTTGGTTGGAAAGCCCCTCATCTTGGCTTGCAAATGCCCAAACCGGTGATCGGTTTTATGCTGGTGTGGTTAGTGCTCGGGTTTGTGCAACCCTTTATGGCGATTGCCAACAGCGCGCATTTAGCGGGTCTATTTGCAGGAATCGCCTTTGGATTAAATGACGCCAGCCGTCATCGAACTCGTTAAGCAAAACATCAATAGAGCGGCAATCGCTGCTCTATTGATAGATGTATTTAGTAAACAGTAGGTCAGCAATAATGGTTCGGCCTATTTCAGGCAGTAACACCGCGTTGAGCTCTGTGACCAACGTTTTTCTTAAATCTTCCCGACCTGCGAGTGATTTTATCGTCTCTTCGGTCTGTTTACCGAGTAGCTCGACGATGGCATCACGAATCAGTGGTTGATGCCGTTCAACGGCGGGTAAATCGGCGTCGCTGGATACCATCACGTCGATACGAACTTGGATGTAACCTAACTTATTTCCTTTGGTGAAAAAGTTGGTGGTGAGATCCGGCTCTAAGGTAAAGTACGCTAGCCTAGGCGCTTTTTCATCTTGTGCATAACTTGGTAACGCACAAAACAAGCTTAGGGCGATAATTATTTGGGCTACATAACGTTTAAGCATATTTCTATCTTTTCTTTAGTTGGTTCACGATACTCGAATCGCTTGAGTCTTGTTACAATAGAGCATCGGATTGTAATCAAAATGCTTATCTCGTTGTTTGGAATATACCGCAGTTGTCGCTTCCCGTTTTTACAAGCGGGTTTTTAACCTCCAACCGAGGGATTCTGTGAGTGAGCGCTTTTTATGGTTGTGTTAACCAAAAATGGACCTTTATTGTATGTTGATAAAGCCACTAATTGAATACTAGTATGAATCAATCAATTTCGCTCTATCTGTCTGCTTTGCGAGAAGTAATTTGGCAACAACCTGACGTTTTTTCTTTTCCTGATCAGGTTTCTCAGTCTTGGCTTTTAGAGCAAGGATCATTATCTCGCGTGTTAGAGGCGCAGTGTCAGCAACTGAGCGTTGAACTACTGCACAATAAGCTCGTTGAGGCAGAAAAATTACAGGGTGATGAGATGGCTCTGTTATCTGATGAAGCCTGTTTGTTACGCCAGGTTGTGCTGCGTGGTGATCAACAGCCATGGGTTTTAGGCCGAACTTTAATTCCTCAATCTTCGATGCTGGGTCAGCAATATGACTTAGCGCGCCAAGGTGATATTCCGCTTGGGTTAACGGTTTTTCGTGCTGAGCACGTTAAGCGTGACGCACTACAAGTGGGCTGGGCAATGATGGAAGAGGGGCCGTTGCTTGCACGCCGTTCACGATTATGGATGAATAATAAACCGATGTTAGTTGCGGAGCTGTTTTTACCCTTTTCACCGATTTACTCTAAGGAGAGAGTGTCATGACTTTGGTTAAGGCGCGTGCTTATTGGCAACTGATGCGCATGGATCGGCCAATTGGTTCTTTGCTATTGTTGTGGCCAACCTTATGGGCATTGATTTTAGCCGCGCAAGGTTTCCCCGATCCTAAAGTATTATTGGTATTCGTGTTGGGGGTGTTGTTGATGCGCTCAGCGGGTTGCGTGATCAACGATTTTGCCGATCGCAGAGTCGATGGACATGTTAAACGAACCAAACAGCGGCCTTTGCCTGCCGGGCGTGTGACAACCAAAGAGGCGATTGCACTGTTTTTAACGCTAGGTATCACTTCTTTCCTGCTGGTTTTGACCATGAATCCACTCACGGTTCAGCTCTCCTTTGTCGGTATCGCATTAGCGTTTGTTTATCCGTTCATGAAACGTTATACACACCTTCCGCAGTTGGTATTAGGGCTGGCCTTTAGTTGGTCTATTCCGATGGCATGGGCGGCGCAAGCCAACGAATTGCCAGCGGTGATGTGGGGGCTATTTTTGATCAATGCGTTGTGGACTGTGGCGTATGATACGCAGTATGCGATGGTTGATCGTGATGACGATATCAATATCGGAGTCAAATCGACCGCTATTTTATTTGGTCGTTTTGATAAAATCATCATCGGCATTTTACAGTTATTGGTACTGGCGTTGATGATCGCACTCGGTGGTTATTATCAGTTAGGGGCGAGTTTTTATTGGTCAGTATTGGCTGCAGCGGCTCTGTTTGTTTATCAGCAGCGTTTAATTCGTCATCGTGATCGTGATTTATGCTTCCACGCTTTTCTCAATAACAATCACGTTGGCATGGTGTTAACGTTGGGCCTGCTTTTTGCCTTTTGGTAAGTAGTTCACTAGTTTTTGTAAGTACTTCACGAATAAAGTAAAGGCATCCATTGGGATGCCTTTACTGTTTCTTACGACCGATTAGTTCGCTTGGCAGAGACTTTCTTGAATGGTTAAGCGAATTTCAGGATAGAGCATCGAGTAAAGTAGGCGTGCTAGCTGAACGGTTGGTTCTAAATGGCAATTGCCATCAACATCCAAATAGCCCTGCTCTTTGAGCGTGACAAACATGGCGGAGAATACCCCTTTATCAAAAAACTCAGGGGCATTGATGCCATGCAAACGGCCAAGACGTTGTGCAATTTCTTGGCTTTTTTGCTCTAAATCAGATTTGCCCACTTCAGGGTTAGCAACCAATAGATTGAGAGCAATCGCGTAGCGTTGTAGGGTTTCTGAAATGGTACGACCGAGCAGCATCAACACTTGTGTTTTGGCTTGGTTAATGGCCACGACACCCTCTTCTAGCGTCACTAATTGTTGACGTTGCAGTTCGTTAACGTAAGCGTTGACTACATCTGCGAGTTCATCTTGCGCAAAGCTTAAAAACAGCTCCTGCTTTAAGAAGGGATAAATCAGTGCCACATTGGCGGTTATCTGCTCTAGTGATAGCGTTTGCTGGCGGATCAACATCTGCGCAATCAGCGAGGGAATGGCAAACAGATGAATGATGTTATTGCGATAGTAGGTCATCAAAATCGACTGATTGCGGTCAAGAGAAATAATCTCACCCATGGTATCGGATTCAATTACAAACTTGTCGAGCGACTGTGCGTGGTTAACCAGTTCTTCCGCACTGGCTTTAGGCACAGTGCAGGTTGCTGAGTAGCGCACGTTATTTAGTAGCGATAAATAGCAGTCGATTTGCTTAACCAAATTGTCACGAGCCAGTGCGCTTTGGCGTGAAGCAAGTAACGCGGTGGCACACAACGTTAAGGCATTGGCCGCCGCCGCATCGTTAATGTGCGTCATCATCTTGGTGGCCAGTTGGTTAACAATAGGGTTGATCCACTGCGGCTTGGTGCTGCCCATAGGGTCAATATCTTGCGTCCATTCTGGCACTTGCTCGTTAAGGTATTGGTTCAGCGGGATCGGTTCGCCGAAATTGACATAGCCTTGGCCAAAATTACGCAGCTTGCGAATCGTGCGCAGCACTAAACCCGCATTTTCTTTCTCTTTACTTTTGCCGCGTAGCTCTTTGGCGTAAGTGCTCACTTCCATCACGTGTTCATAACCGATATAAACCGGCACGAGGGTCACCGGGCGGTTAAGGCCGCGCAACATGGCTTGGATGGTCATCGCCAGCATGCCTGTTTTCGCTGGCAGTAAACGGCCAGTGCGTGAACGGCCACCTTCGCTGAAATATTCAACTGAATAGCCTTTGGCAAATAGCTCGGCCAGATATTCGCGGAAAATGGTCGAATAGAGCTTATTGCCTTTAAAGCTGCGACGAATGAAGAATGCGCCGCCACGGCGGAAAATCGGACCTGCTGGGAAAAAGTTCAAGTTGATTCCGGCAGCAATATGCGGTGGCACCATACCTTCGCGATACAGCACATAAGAAAGTAAGAGATAATCCATATGGCTGCGGTGGCAAGGGACATAGACAATCTCGTGTCCATCTTGCGCAAGGCGACGCACGGTGGCGGCATTATTTATATTAAGCCCTTGGTAAATGCGGTTCCATAACCAGCCCAGTATGCGCTCTCCTTTCTTGATTAAGGAGTAAGAGAAATCAGCGGCAATCTCATCCATGATGTCATGCGCTTCTTTGCGCGCTTTTTCGAGGGAGATATTGTTGGCTTTCGCTTGATCTTCAATCGCTTTTTCAATCGCTTGTGATTTAATTAGGCGGTTAAACAGCGCTTGGCGATTGGGCAAATTTGGCCCAGAAGCTGCCAGCTTTTGGCGAGAGAAATGAATACGAGCCACTCGTGCCAATTTATGCGCGATAGATTCGTCGGTGCCGTGTGAATCAGCCATATAGCGCAGTGAAACGACGGGGCTAAAGCGCACCATGCAATCGCGTCCAGCAAAAATTACCGCGAGTGCTTTTTGTGGGCCATTTAAGGCTTGGAGATAGGGTTTCTCTTGCCCCTCTTTACCTGGTTTACGTCCCCAAAGCACCGTCGCTGGGATCATTTGAACGTCCAATTCCGTATCAAACTTATGTAGCTCAAGCAGTTCAGAAAAAAGAGCGATAGAGTCACTAGGAACGTGCTGATCATTACGCATCAAGGTTGGGCGCGCCGAGATGAAAACATAACGGGCAAAACTTTTGCCGTTTAGCTCAAGCGGTTGCAGCGGGTCAGGTAAACCCAGTTCTTTGGCGTGAGTTTGCAAGGTGAGCAAATCAACACTTGAGCGAAAAGGTAAGGCGTAAACAATCGGCTTGTGAATATCAATGCCGTGGTCTTCTATTGGATTAGAAGGGATCGCCGTGCCTTTGACCAACGCAGACAAAGGTAATTTTAGTAGTGAACGAGATAATGAGTGTCCAGAAGACATAAAGGTCGTCGCCTCAAGAATATTTCAATATGCTTAAGCGCATGTCCATTTCCCTGTGAGTTGATACTCAGAGAAATCGATATGCGCCGAAGCGGCTAGCTATTTTTGAGCCGCAAGGATACCAGAAACTGGTCAAACCTTTTAATCATTATTGTTTAGTAAAACAGCATCACTTGCGAGCGCGGTGAGTGAATCGGTGAGGTATTTATCGGTCGATTGCGGCATTTTTTGTAAATAGCCAAAAAATAAGCGTCCGCTCTTCCATTTATTCGATTACTGGATATACTCACAGTTAACTGTATAAACAGACAGGTGAGATATGAAGCCGTTAACGCCCCGCCAGCAACAAGTATTTGATCTTATCCGCAGTAAGATCGACGAAACCGGAATGCCACCGACTCGCGCTGAAATCGCACGCGAGCTGGGTTTTCGTTCCGCCAATGCCGCAGAAGAGCATTTAAAAGCACTGGCTCGTAAACAAGCGATTGAAATTATTCCGGGTGCCTCTCGTGGGTTGCGTATCTTACTTGAAGCTGCCAATGAGCCAGAAGATCTTGGCCTGCCTTTAATTGGTCGAGTCGCGGCGGGAGAGCCTATTTTGGCGCAAGAGCATGTCGAAGCGCATTACCAAGTGGATCCCAATATGTTTCGCCCTCAAGCGGATTTCTTACTGCGTGTGCAAGGCGAAAGTATGAAAGATATTGGCATTATGGACGGTGACTTACTCGCAGTGCACAAAACACAAGATGTGCGTAATGGGCAAGTGGTGGTGGCGCGTGTTGAAGATGATGTGACGGTAAAACGTCTAGAACGCAAAGGCTCTACCGTGTTATTGCACGCAGAGAATGAAGCGTTCTCTCCAATTGAAGTGGATCTTAAATCTCAGCAGCTCACCATTGAAGGTGTGGCCGTCGGCATTATTCGCAATACCGATTGGATGTAATTTATTATTGAGATCTATTCTCAATAACTTGTTATTCTAACTGATATTCATTATCATCTTCTTTGTTGTTACATCGAGTTGCGACATAAGGAAGATGGTAATGCCTACCAATAAACATTCACTAACCCCACGTCATCATATTCCAACCAATTTAGTTCAACCGTTGTGGTTTCGTAGCCGCGAAAGTTTGGTTGATAACGGGTTAGTGTATGATCCGATCGCTGCAAAGGCCTGCCAGAGCTGTCACTTAGCCCCCGAATGTTTAAGCGGTGATATCGATCAAAAACAATTACTGCATGCCACCTTAACGCAATTGTGCGATCAACAAGTGCGCGCGTTTATTGAGCGTAACCCTGATGGATGGATCATTAATGTCGGTGCAGGGTTAGATACCCGTTTTTATCGGGTAGACAACGGGCGTTGCCATTGGATAGAACTCGATATCACCGAAAACCTGCTGTGGCGGCAGAAATTGTTTCATCGCAGTGAGCGTTATCAACATGTGTGTGGCAGTGTCGATGATCTTCAGTGGTTGGATGGATTGCCTATTGCGGAATCCTCAGCCGTTTTAATCGTTTGTGAGCATGCGTTATTAGATTGTACGGCGCAGCAACTCACCTATTTTATCCGCGCATTGGGTTTGCATTTTTCTAATGCGGCGGCTTGTTTAATGCTGGCTGGAGACAAAACTGCTTCCGCTTTAGGTCAGAAAATGGGCTCAGGCCATTATGGACATGGTTTTGCTAATCCAACCGAAGCGGTACTCAATGTCTTGCCTTGGGCTTCGTCGGCAAAAACGCTTTCACCGCTCGATCAACATTGTGGCCGCTGGAAATTATGGCAACGTTGGTTAAGTAAGGTGATGGTTTACAAGCTGCGCTTAACACCCGTTTTAGTTTATGTCCGTTGGTGAGTAACCGCTAGCCGTCCTCCTATCACTCCGCTACACTTTGCTCTCACCCATGAGAGGTCAACGTGTTGCAATCTATTTTACAAACGTTATCGAACCGTTCCGTACATCGACAAGTGTTGCTACTGGCGATACCTATGGTGCTGTCCAATATTACCGTACCGCTGTTAGGTTTAGTTGATGCGGCGGTGATCGGTCATCTGGAACACGCTTGGTATTTAGGTGGTGTGGCACTTGGCGGTACGGTAGTCAGTGTCACTTTCTGGTTACTCGGCTTTTTAAGAATGTCGACCACAGGCCTTGCGGCGCAAGCATACGGTGAACAATCGTCACAAAAACTGGCGTTAGTCTTGTTGCAAGGGCTCTTGATGGCACTGGCATTTGCGTTGTTGTTTTTGATTCTGCATCGATGGATTGGCGATGCGATTTTTTCAGCCAGCAGTGCCAGTGAGCAAGTAAAGCAATATGGGTTGCAGTATTTTGTGATTCGAGCGTGGAGTGCGCCCGCCGCATTGGCCAACTTTGTACTGCTCGGCTGGCTGTTAGCCACGCAAAATGCCAAAGCGCCAATGTGGATGGTAATCATCACTAACTTAACCAACATCGCTTTGGACATTCTGTTTGTGTTGGGTTTCGGCTGGAAAGTGGAAGGTGCTGCGCTGGCGTCGGTTATCGCTGATTATGCGGGCATGAGCTTTGGTTTACTGTGTGTTTGGCGCTATTGGTTGCGGCATCAACTCCCTTCGCCACTGCAGCTAGGTGTTTTAGTGACACAAGGTCTTAGCCGCTTTGTGAAATTGAATCGCGATATTTTCCTGCGTTCACTCTGTTTGCAGGCGGCGTTTAGCTTTATGACCTTTCAAGGGGCGGCCTTTGGTGATCAAACCGTGGCGGCTAACGCTGTCTTAATGAGTTTTTTGATGATGATCTCTTATGGCATGGATGGCTTTGCCTATGCGATGGAGGCCATGGTTGGCAAAGCGATTGGTGCAAAAAGTGAGGCGCAGCTCAAAAGTGCTCTGATCGGCAGTTTTTTCTGGAGTGCGCTAATCTGTTTAGCGTTAACGGTGATGTTTGCGGTGTGGGGATCGGCGTTGATCACGCTGATCACTGACATTAACGCAGTTCAGCAAGCGGCTAACCGTTATCTACCGTGGCTGGTGGCGATGCCGTTAACCGCGATGTGGTGTTTTTTATTGGATGGTATTTTTATCGGCGCGACCAAAGGTAAAGAGATGCGCAACAGCATGTTTGTCGCGATGTGCAGTTTTTTCAGCGTTTTCTATCTGGCTCAGTCTTTGGGTAATCACGCCCTGTGGATGGCGATGCTCAGCTTTATGGCAATGCGCGGCATCAGTTTAGGTGTGCTATTTATCTCACAATGGCGACGCGGTGTTTTTCTCACTTGATCACCGAACCTATCCCTAAGCACTTCACTCACTAGGTTACCAAAAAGAAAGCCGCACTCGTTAGCGGCTTTCATTCCATTAGCAGGCAGAATTAGGTCGATGATTAGAACAATCGATTCAGGCCATTTAACGCCGCCACGCGGTAGGCTTCGGCCATGGTTGGATAATTGAAGGTGGTATTAACGAAATATTCGAGGGTATTGGCTTCGCCTTTTTGCTCCATAATTGCCTGTCCGATATGGATGATTTCAGCCGCGCGTTCTCCAAACACATGAATACCTAAAATTTCTTTTGTCTCTCGGTGAAACAAAATTTTCAAGCTGCCGATATCTTTGCCAGAAATTTGTGCTCGTGCGAGGTGTTTAAACGAAGAGCGGCCAACTTCATACGGAATTTTGGCCGCGGTGAGTTCTTGCTCTGTTTTGCCCACTGAACTGATTTCAGGAATGGTGTAAATCCCAGTTGGAATGTCATCAATTAAGTGCCCTTGCGCTTGACCATGAGCAATCGCTTGAGCGACAAATCGACCTTGATCATAGGCTGCGCTCGCAAGGCTTGGGTAGCCAATTACATCACCGACTGCGTAGATGTGCTCCACCGAGGTTTGATAGTTACGATTGACGGCCAGTTGGCCACGTGAGTCGGCATTCAGGCCCACCGCTTTGAGGTTCAATTTGTCAGTGTTGCCCGTGCGTCCATTGGCGTACAAGATACAGTCGGCTTTCATTTTTTTGCCCGATTGCAAGTGAACGATCACACCATCGTCAGTGCCTTCAATCTTTTCATGGGTTTCATCATTACGAATCACAATGCCGCTGTTCCAAAAATGGTACGAGAGTGCATCAGACGTTTCGTTATCCAGAAACGACAGTAAGCGGTCACGGGTATTGATGAGGTCAGTTTTGACCCCTAAGCCTCGGAAAATCGAAGCGTATTCGCAACCAATGACGCCTGCACCATAAATAATGATGTGGCGAGGATCGTGTTTAAGCGAGAGAATCGAATCGCTGTCATAAACTCGTTCATGAGTAAAATCAACATCATCAGGTTGATAAGGGCGTGAGCCAGTCGCAATCACAAATTTGTCGGCGCTGTATTTTTCGATGCTGCCGTCAGCGTGCGTAACCGCCACGGTATTTTTGTGGGTAAACTTAGCGTTACCAAAAATCAGCGTGCACTGATTGCGATCGTAAAAGCCTTGGCGCAAGCGAGTCTGTTTATCAATCACAGATTTAGCATGGCCTAAAATATCAGAGAAAGTGAGATGAATACTGGTGTTGTTTTTACAAAATAGAGGGTTACTGTTGAATTCGATGATGCGGCTGACCGCATGGCGTAACGCCTTGGAGGGAATGGTGCCCCAATGGGTACAACCTCCGCCAACACTACTCTCTTTTTCGATAATGGCGACATTAAACCCTGCTTTAGTCAAACCCATTGCGGCGCCTTCTCCGCCTGGGCCGCTACCAATTACGATGACATCGAAGTGGTTTTGGTTCGCCATACTCTATTCCTTGTTGTATTTGTTTAACATTGCTGTAGCGAGATTTTAACTGATCCATCAGTGCGGTAAACGATGTTGCCATCAGAGAGTGGAGAGGATCACGCTCGAGAGGTGAAAATGCCACTTTATGCTATTGCTTTGCCCATCTTACTGTGGCGAGTGATTGAAATTAGGTTAGGTGACTGTTTAATTGGTCACTTTGTCCAAAGAGGCGATGTTGTGGCTTAGACAACGTGCTCAATCACGTTATAGTATGGCTCAGATAGTAAAAGAGAAGCGACTTAATATGAAATCGATGGGAATTCGCGCATTACAAAAAGAAAAAACACGTCGTTCATTGATTGATGCAGCATTTAGCCAATTAAGTGCCGATCGGAGTTTTTCTAACTTAAGTTTACGAGAAGTGGCCCGCGAGGCGGGGATTGCGCCCACCTCATTCTATCGACATTTTAAAGATATGGATGAGTTGGGTTTAACCATGGTTGACGAAGGCGGTTTACTGCTGCGCCAATTGATGCGCCAAGCACGGCAGCGCATTGTCAAAGAGGGCAGTGTGATTCGCACGTCGGTTGAAACCTTCATGGAATTTATTGAAAGTAGTCCCAATGTGTTTCGCTTATTACTGCGAGAACGCTCAGGTACTTCTTGCGAGTTTCGTGCCGCGGTAGTGCGAGAAATACAGCACTTTTCCGCAGAGCTCACCGAGTATTTGATGACGACAGGCATGGGTCGTGACGAGGCATTAACTCAGGCCGAAGCTTCCGTTATTTTAGTGTTCAGCTCCGGCGCTGAAGCTTTAGATTTAGATCGACGTGAGCGAGATGAGCTTGCTGAACGTTTGATCATGCAGTTGCGAATGCTAGCCAAAGGGGCATTTTGGTATCGCAAAGAACGTGAACGTAATCGGCTCAAAGGGGGGATAGAGTAATGTCGAATGAAAACAACACAATCCATCGTGGTTCGGAAAGAAAAACACTTGTGCTAGCGCTCATCGCAGGTATGTGCGGCGATGCTTTGTTGTCTTGGGTAACCATTAGCCAAGTTCCGTTCTCCATTTTCCCATTGATTGCATTAGTGCTTTCTGTGCAGGCGTTGTATCAAGAATATTTGCGCCATCCGGTGGCGGAAGATCTTCCATTGGTAGCGCTTGCCTGTTTCTTTGTCGGTGCTTTTGGTCATTCGGCATTTATCAAAGCACAGTATCCAGATTCTGGTTCTAACTTTTTCGCCATTCTCGTACTGCTGTTGTTGCTACTCTGGGTTGGAAGAAAATTGGGTTTTCTTGGTCGCCATCGCGCCGACTAAGTCATCAATGGCTGGGTAGATATAGCGTGCGATGTGACCTTCATCGAAGCCTATCACTGACATATCACAGGGATGTGGACGCCGTTTTCTTGTCGTAGCGTCATGCATCCCGCTGCCACGTAATCGTTGTAAGTATCGATAGCCGTTATCGGTGCGTTTTTAAATACGATGCAAAATTGGTTTGAACGATATTCGGTAAACGTAATTATTGCCAGTTAGCTGGAATTCTTTGTGCACACTAGGGCTCCAAGAATCATCACCACCCACGCCCATGTGCTGATGGTCTAGGCGCACATAAATGGTTTTTTCTGCCATTAAATCACAGGTGTGTTTTGCTTTTGCCAGCGTCTGTTGAGCATATTGACTGACACTAAATTGGAAATCGCCAGATATCACCAGTTCGTTCACTTGCAGCCATTGAGTTCCACAACGTAAGCCACTGTCGGTTGGGAAAATATACGGAGTGTGCATCTCTTCTAGCGTTTGCGTGTGCAAGCCAAAACGTGCTGCAGATAGGCGGTCTGGGTAGTTCTCAAACGGACCTAAACCTTGCCAAGTGATTGGTGTACTCTGCTCATGCAATGGCAATTGCAACTCCAAGCCGATACGTGGCATGGGTGGTAGATCATCGGCAAGTGTCACATCAACGGTCAGCTGCATTTCGCCACTGTTTTTCAGCGTATGCGTCCAAGTGGTGATGGCTTGCACGGCACCGTTGAATTGGTAAGCGAAAGTGGATGTTACTTGCACGGCATGCGCCAACATGTCGCTATGGCAATTGACACATTCGCGTTTCCATTGGCCAATACCAGCCATATCCCAACGACATACCCAAGCGTTTGGATCTACGTTATCCACTTCACTCACACCAATATCGTTATCCAGTGGCGCACGGAAGAAGTTATCTTGCGGTGCCGCCAGCATTTGCGCTTTGCCATCGACTTGCCAATCAATCATCAAGCCTGTTTGACTATCCCAGCACCATTGATGCTTCTCATCTAGGCTGGTGACTACGATCATGCCTTTTTGCTGGCTTATCGCTGGGGCTGGTTGTGTTTCCAATTTAGGCATGGCGAGACCTGCGGTATTGCGTAGCGCAAATTGCTCAGAAGCGCTCACATGTCCCGCGGGTGCCCAAAGTGTTTCAGCCACTAAGGTGATGTCAGTATTCAAGTGGTATCGCGCTTCTGCTTTAGGTGTAAATTCAAAAGCAATCTCTACGGTTGCTTGGCTATCGGCTTTGATGTTTAGCACCACTGAGCCAGATTGAACCAATTTGCCATCTTCCAAAAGTGACCAGTTCAATTGCTCGTTGTCCGTTGCACGAAATAGGTTTTCGTTAGTTACTAATAGATGACAGAATCCTTTCGCTTGTTCTTGCAGCGACACGCGAATCATACGCTGGCAGTATTTGGCTTCTTCCAATGTTGGATGCACAGTGCGATCTGGGAAGATCAACCCGTTGATGCAGAACTGGCGGTCATTGATTTTATCGCCAAAATCGCCACCGTAAGCCCAGAAGTGTTGGCCGTTCTCGTCCCATTGGCTCAAGCCTTGGTCTACCCAATCCCAGATAAAGCCGCCTTGAAGGCGAGGAAACTCGCGGAATGCATCCCAATATTCATTAAAACTCCCCAAACTGTTACCCATTGCGTGAGCGTATTCACATAAGAGCAGTGGGCGAGTTTCGTTGGGTAGAGAAATCCATTTTTTGATTGGCCATTTTGGTACTGCTTCATCTGCAATCGTTGTATTCACACGGGCGTACATAGGTGCAATGATGTCGGTTGCAGCGGTATTGGCACCGCCACCTTCATATTGAACAGGGCGCGACGAATCGTAGTTTTTCGACCAGGCGTACATCGCATTGTGGTTGCTGCCGTGGCCAGACTCGTTACCCAAAGACCAGATGATGATAGAAGGATGGTTTTTATCGCGCATCACCATTTGGGTGTAGCGGCTCATGTATGCGTGCGCCCATTGTGGATTGCTCGAAAGGCGATTCATCGGCTGCATGCCATGGGTTTCGATGTTCGCTTCATCGCACACGTACAAGCCGTATTGGTCACACAGTTCGTACCAACGAGGGTGATTTGGGTAGTGCGCTGTACGTACCGCGTTGAAATTGTATTGCTTCATCAAACAGATATCGCGGATCATGTCTTCTTCTGTCATCACATGCCCAAGCTCTGGATGATGCTCATGACGGTTAACGCCACGGATCAGCAAAGGCTTGCCGTTGAGTTTCAACTGACCATCAGTGATTTCCACTTTGCGAAAGCCCACATGATAGGCTTCACTCTCTAGATGCATGCCGTTTTCATCTAATAGTGAAACGACTAGGCGGTATAGATTGGGGGTTTCTGCGCTCCATTTGTTTGGCTCACGCACATGCAATGTTTGAAATACCACGTCATCGTATGTGCCCCGCTCGTCAATACGGCGGTTGTGCGGGCGATCAATTCGCGGCTCAGTCACCGCGCATTCACCATCAAAGAGCTGCACTTGCACTTGGTAACAATCTGGCGCTGAAATATGCGTCACGATTGATAGTGAACCATCGCGATAACACGCATCCAAATCTGGCGTGACGAATACATCTTCAATGCAGTATTGCGGTTTAGAAAGCAAAGTTACGTCGCGGAAAATACCACTTAGCCACCACATGTCTTGGTCTTCTAGGTAGCAGCCATCACACCAACGCATCACCATCACGGCAAGTGTATTCTCGCCAGCCACTAGGTAGGGCGATAAGTCGAATTCGGAAGGCAAACGGCTATCTTGGCTGTATCCCACCCAAGTGCCGTTGCACCATAGGTGGAATGCTGAGTTCACACCATCGAAGATGATGCGCTGGGTATTGGCAAGATCGGCTTCTGAGCGGGAAATCGTAGTGCGGTAACAACCTGTCGGGTTTTCGGCGGGCACGAATGGAGGGTTTACTTCAAACGGGTATTTTACGTTGGTGTAAATTGGTTTGTCGTAGCCTTGTAGCTGCCAGTTGGAAGGAACCGTTATTTCATCCCAGTTCGTATCATTGAATTTGGTTTGAATAAACTCGCCTTCGACTTGTTCGGGCGAGTCGAACACTTTGAATTTCCATTGGCCATTCAGCGATTGACGTTGGGCGTAAACGCCGTCACGGGCATGGTCAATATCTCGGTAACTGGAAAGTGGGCTGTGTGCTTTTAAGCAGTGAATATTCACTGATTGTGGGGTTTCCCAGTCACGTCGTTGGAGAATATCTGAAAATGCCTTCATGGTTTTCCTACTTGATTTTTTGTTTCTAACCGTGTTGCGCTACGGTAGTGAATACCGTAATGGATGACTTTTTTGCTCTGGTAATCGACGCTAACGCGGCCAAAAACAGTGCCATACATAAAGTAGCTAATCGTTTTATTTTTTGAGTCCTAGCTTGCTACTCAGTGTAAATAAAATGTGGAAACGTTTCCATTGTGGAGTTTACATTTTCATAGTAATAACGGATTTATTCTTCTTTCGTGTGATCATCCTCTCTTGAATGTGTTTTTAAGCAGTTTTAACGGCGAGTGATGAACTTTCCTTGATGAGATTGGCTTTGGATCTGATGTTTATATCAAAATCAATCTGTAAACGTTCCCATGCATTTAGTTTGGCTCACCGATTATTTTGTTCTATTCATTGTGATGCGATGTGATTTCCTGCTTCAAAGTCAGACAAAATGACAGATAACCATTGATTGAATTAACCGGTGGGCAGGTTCTACTGATTGTAGAATTGGGTGAGTATGCAGAGATTCTGCATTGGGGGCAGAAGGTAAGCGGTGATCTCAACGGTTATCGTATGGGCTCTGCATCGCCCGCTCTGATTAAACCGTTAGTCAGAGCGAGCAGCATGATAGGTAATGTTGTCAGTATAAATGGGTGAAAGCCGATTAAATCGAAATTTAAATATTGATTGAAAGTCTTATTTAATCTTCTCCAGCATCACACCTGCTTCCATGTGGTGGGTGTAAGGAAATTGGTCGAATAGAGCGAAACGAGTCACTTTGTGTGTTTCACATAGAGTGTCTAAATTCTCTTTTAAGGTTTCTGGGTTGCAGGAGATATACACAATCCGCTCGTAGCCTTGCACCATTTTGCAGGTATCGATATCCATACCCGAGCGCGGTGGGTCAACAAAAATGGTGTTGCAACGATAGCTTTTGAGATCAACTCCAGCCTGTTGCAAACGGCGAAACTCACGTTGACCTTCCATCGCTTGAGTAAATTCTTCGGCAGACATGCGGATGATTTGCACATTGTCTATTTTATTCGCCGCAATGTTGTATTGCGCGGAATCAACAGAAGGTTTGGCTAATTCGGTTGCGAGCACTCGCTCGAAATTTTTCGCCAATGCCAGTGAAAAGTTACCATTCCCACAGTAGAGCTCCAATAAATCGCCTTGGCTCTCTTGCGTGCAGTCAACGGCCCATTCCAACATTTTTTGTGCGACAGTACCATTTGGTTGAGTAAAGCTGTTTTCCACTTGTTGATAAATGTAACTTTGACCATGTACGTTCAGTTTCTCAATCACAAAATCTCGATCGAGCACGACTTTCATTTTACGTGCACGGCCAATCAAATTGAGGTTGAATCCCTCATCATTGAGACGCTGTTTTAATGCTTTTGCTTGGGTTATCCATTCTTCATCGAGTTGGCGATGATAAAGCAGAGAAACCAATACTTCACCACTAAGAGTGGAGAGAAAATCCACTTGGAAAAGTTTACGGCGCAGTGAGTCGCTGCCTTTAAGTGCATCGACCAAAAGTGGCATCAAATCATTAATTAAACGACTGGCTGCAGGAAACTGGTCAACGCGGTATTTTTCACGCGTTTCTTGGTTGAACATGATGTAATAAAGCTCATCACCTTCGTGCCAAACTCGAAATTCTGCACGCATACGGTAATGCTGCTCTGGTGATTCAAACACTTCCAACTGAGGCATGTTGTATTGTGCGAACATTTGGGTCAGACGCTCGGTCTTTTCCGCCAACTGTTGCTGGTAGTGTTGTGGGTTTACATCAAGAGTCGCCATGGTATTACCTTTGCTTGGGTATGGTGCATTCAAATAATAAAGAGCGCAGATTTTATTCAATCCCTCGCGCTTGTCCAGTTTTGTCCTGAATTAGTCATTAATTGCGAGCTAACAAAAATAGCTGACACCAATCAGTACTAGACAAATTATCAATAGAGCCATAGTATCGCCCTCAGCTGGTGCTATCTAGCGGTATAGATGGCCGAAAAGGGAATCTGGTGTGAATCCAGAACTGACGCGCAGCGGTAAGAGAGAACGAACACCCAATATGACACTGCAGGAAAATGCTGTGGGAAGTCGGGTTAGTAGGTCAAGAGCTCTCAAGTCCGAATACCTGCCAGCAGCCAAATCTATACCACCGTTTGGTTGATTTGGTAGGACTTACGCGAATTAGGATCACAATATGAATAAATCCCTTTTAGCGGCGGCTGTAGCATCGCTGCTTCCGTATGCCTCATTTTCTTCTTATGCTCAAAACACTGAAGAGTCGCTCGTGGTGACGGCTAACCGTTTCGAGCAAATCGAATCCTCAGTTCTTTCTTCAGTAACCGTTGTGTCACGTGAAGAGATCGAACAGTATCAAGCCAACTCATTAACCGAAGTATTACGCCGAGTCCCCGGCGTGGAAATCGCCCAAAATGGTGGGCGAGGACACAATGCGTCTATTTTTATGCGCGGAACTAACAGTGATCATGTGTTGGTATTGGTGGATGGTATTCGTATCAATTCATCTGCAGGTGGTGTGGCGATTAACCGTTTTCCGATTGGTTTAGTGGAACGCCTAGAGGTTATTCGTGGTCCGAGTGCGTCAGTTTATGGTTCTGATGCGATTGGCGGTGTGATCAATATTATCACTCGCTCTCACCGAGGCGATGATGCTAAACAACTAGCGCTGGGCATTGGCAGCCTTGCGTCTAAAAAAGCCGATATAGTGGCTAAAGCGGATGTGAACGAACAAGGGCATATCCAAGTAGCGGCAGGTTTTGAACAAACCGATGGCTATGATATTAAAAAGACGGGAAACGGTACCCAATATGGTTTTGATAGCCAAAACCTGATAGCTGGTTATGAGCATCAATTAAGTAAGCATTGGCTTGGCTATGTTTCTGCAAGCTGGTTTGACAGTGATGCTCAATATGACTCTTATGGTTCGGTTAAACAGGGTTACTCACAAAATGAAAGCGTTACTGGCCAACTGAATTATCACAATGAACAGTTAAAAAGCTTGGTCAGTTTGAACTACCAGCAAACTGAGAACTTAGATTATTCACTGGCGGAAGGTCGGGCAAATGCCAGCACTAAGGCCAATATCAGTCTTACGCAGCTGCAGTGGGCCAATCTCTACCAACTGACATCAACATCGGAAATCGGTGCAGGTATTGATGCTCGCCGTGAACGCCTTGCCGATGACGCGAAAAATCGTGGCAGTGCTCATAAATTAGCGGGTGAAAGCCGAGATACCAAAGGTGCGTTCGCTTCTGGTCGGTTATATGTCAATCGCTGGGTGTTGGAATCCAATATTCGCTATGACGAATACGATCAGTATGACAATTATACAACTTGGTCTGTGGCGGCTGGGTATCAACTTAACGAAGCTCATTTTGTGCGCGCTACTTACGGTACTGCTTTTAAGGCACCAACGTATTCAGATTTAAGCACTACTCCAGACTTACAACCGGAAGAGTCAAAAAATGTAGAGCTCGGCATCTCGGGTGTCTATTCGTTTGCAAGATGGAATCTGTCTGCTTATGACAACAAAGTGGATAACCTCATCATTTGGTATAAACCAGCCTCTTCTTCAGATGACTGGTATTCAGACAACACTGATGCTCGGATTAAAGGCTTAGAGTTTGATGTGAACTTTGATACTGGGCCTGTTAACCATACGGTTGTGGCTGAGTTTAAAGATCACAAAGATGATAACGATGTCCAACTGGCACGTCGTGCAAAGCAAAATTATAAATGGATCAGCTCAATGAATCTCGGTAAGTTTGAGTTTAACGCTACCTATACTTACACAGGCAAACGGCTTGATCTTCCAACAGCATCGCCCATGAGTGACGACTACATTTCCGCAACCAACTTATGGGATATGTCGGTTGGCTACTGGATGAATGATGATCTGATTGTTCGCAGTCGAATCGATAACGTATTTAACGAGCAGTATGAAACGGCGATTGGTTACAAAGCGCCAGAGCGAGCTTATTACCTCAACGTTGCTTATCAATTCTAATTTTTGAAACCGCCAGTGGGCGGTTTTTACTTTGCGAGTGTGATGATGAAAAAGAACGTTATTGTCAGTTGGTCTAGTGGAAAAGATTCAACCCTCACTTTAGAGCGATTACTGGAAGATAGCCGTTATTGTGTGGTGGGCATTTTTACCACTTATGTTGAAGATGAAGTGCCCTTTCAAGCCACCCCTTTGTATGTAATTGAGCTACAAGCACGACTTTTAAAATTACCCGTTGTCAAAATAGAGCTGCCTGCCGTATTTCCAAGTAACGAGCTTTATCAATCGACCATCATCAGCGCATTAAAACAAAGTGGATTAGAGATAGACGCCGTTGCTTTTGGCGATATGTTCTGTAACGGTATTGCGCAGTATCGCAAAAGCTATATTGAACCGGCTGGCTGGGAGTGTGTGTTGCCCTTGTTAGGCGAAGATAGTAGCGCTCTTGCGCGAGAGATCATAAATCGCGGCATCCAAACCATGGTGATGACGACAGATGGTCACAGCCTCACGCCAGACTATTGTGGACAACCTTATGGACGAGCGTTTATTGATTCTTTACCAGCAAAGGTTGACCCGTGTGGCGAAAATGGCGAGTTTCATACACTGGTCACCGACGCGCCCTGTTTTTTGGGTGGAACACTGGAGTTAGAGTTGACGCATCTCCAACTGGGGGAACGTTTTTGTCACCAAAGATACCGAGCAAGAGCATTGCCAATTGATAAAGAGCGAGTATGATCGGAACGTTTTCATTATAAGGTGCTCAGAGTGTCGCAACCGTCTCAGCTTAATGTGCTTATCTTTGACTCTGGTGTTGGTGGGTTATCGGTTTATCAAGAGGTCCAAGCCAAACTACCACAATTAAACTACATCTACCTGTTTGACAATGAAGCTTATCCTTATGGAGAGCTCAATCAAGAGGTGTTAATTAAGCGTGTGGTTAGGTTGGTAAGCGATGTCGTTGTGAAAGAGCGCATTGATTTGGTCGTTATTGCTTGTAATACCGCAAGCACCATCGTCTTACCCAAGCTGCGTTCTTGTCTTGCTGTACCAGTTGTAGGGGTTGTCCCTGCGATTAAACCGGCCTCGTCACTGGCAAATAAAGCCGTGGGACTCATTGCTACCCCAGCGACTATCACTCGTCAATACACTCACGATTTGATTCGAGATTTCTCATCTGACAAGAATGTTGAATTGCTAGGGTCAACGCGCTTAGTGGATATGGCAGAAGAAAAATTGAGGGGCAAAGCTGTCGATCTTGCAGAATTAAAAGAGATTCTTAGCCCTTTGGTGAATCGTATTGATGTGGCGGTCCTTGGCTGTACACACTTCCCATTAATAAAAGAAGAGATCCAAGCCGTATTAGGGAAGAGTGTCGTACTAGTTGATTCTGGAGAAGCTATTGCTCGTCGTGTGCAAGAGCTATTGGGCGTGAAAAGCGAGCCACAATACAAAATCAAACAACACAAGATATTATCAAGCGCACCTCCTTGGGAAGAAAGCGCGCTCAATAGCCGATTAGCTCACTTAGGTTTTACTCCTGTTCAAACATATCGTCATCAGGATGTTTAGGATCATTCGCCACACGTACTTTTAATGTACGCTGCATATAGTCTTTCTCATTCAAAGCTGAAATAGCACCATCTACATTTGCAGAAGCCATCACAACAAAGCCAAATCCACGCCTTTTGCCCGTTCGCTTATCTTTCATCAAACGTACGGCAAAGACCTCTCCATATTTGGCAAAAAGTTCACGAACATGAGCTTCATTCGCTTTGTATGGCAAGTTACCGACATACAGTGTTTTCGTTGAGAGTTTTGACTCCTCATCATCGGTTAGCGTTTTGCTGCCAAAAAATTTAAAAACAAGAGCGGAAGAGACAACACCAAGAACAAAAGTAATTGCGGGAGAAAGCGCGACCAGAGAAAAAAGGATTGCGCCTATTATTGCAAGAGATGCAACCAGTAAAATCGATTTATTAGAGTTCATATTGGAATACTACATATCAAGTAAAAGAAGAAGGATGTCTAGGATTAACAAAATAGACACATCAATCTTACGTTTATGCTTGGTGTTTTTCCAACCAATTGCTGTGATAACCTTCAAATGTTGAAGTTTTATTCAATAAAACGCGACATTGGTGGCTTTTTGAGCGAATGAAAGGTGATTTTAAAAAAGAACTTGTCACATTGTAAAACCTCCCTATAATGCCGCCTCACTGACACGGAGTGAGGCAAGCCTCACAAACGAGTTACTAGTTGAAAGAGAAAGATAGTTAAAAATAACTCTTGACTCTTAAAAGCTAAAGCGTATTATTCGCACCCCTAGCGACACGGACTTAACGGTCTTGTTCGACAGGAACGCTCTTTAACAATATAAACCTATCAATCTGTGTGGGCACTCGTTGATGATAATCAAAAAAGATTTATCAATGAACTGA
>NZ_CAWNIB010000154.1:0-4201 GCF_963874405.1 Vibrio sp. V08_P9A1T1 | reverse complement strand
AGATAAATCACTCTAAATCCTATATAGTGCACGGCTAAAATTAAGAACTGTAGGCTGTCTGCTTAAGGAACCCGTTAAATGTCATTTTCATCTCAAGGTTTTGCACCTGAACTTGTTAAAGCGCTTACTGAATGCGGCTATGAAAAACTTACCCCCATTCAGCGACAAGCCATTCCCGAGGCTCGTAAAGGGCATGATATTTTTGCAACGGCGCAAACTGGCACAGGCAAAACCGCAGCATTCGCACTGCCCGTTATTCAACATCTGTTAGATAGCGGCAAGCAACCTTCGCCTAAAACAGCGCGAGGCTTAATTTTGGCACCCACGCGAGAATTAGTGGCACAAATTGCCCAGAACATTAAAGACTACGTCAAGTACACCAAACTCAGTGTCGCTGCTGTTTACGGTGGAAATAAAATGTCTTCTCAAGTTCGTCAGCTTGAAATGGGTGTGGACATTTTGGTCGCGACCCCTGGCCGATTAGAAGAGCATTTAAGTGAAGGTAATGTTTCACTCGCCAACCTTGAGTTTTTGGTTTTCGACGAAGCAGATCGAATTTTAGATATGGGGTTCATCAATCCCGTGCGTAAAATCATGCTGGAAGTGGAAACCTCACCGCAAATCATGATGTTCTCGGCCACTACATCCACTCAGCTTAACCAACTGGCGGGCGATATTTTACGCAAACCCAAACGCATTAATGCCGATCGTGCCAATACCACGGCCGCAACAGTGGCGCATGTGGTTTACCCTGTCGATCAAGAGCGTAAAACGGAACTGCTGTCTGAGCTGATTGGCCGCAAAAATTGGCAACAAGTCTTAGTGTTTGTGAACTATAAAGAGACGGCTAATGAAGTGGTTAAAGAGCTGAAATTGGATGGCATCAAGGCCGTGCTATGTCATGGCGATAAAGCACAAAGTGCACGTCGACGCGCTCTTGAAGAATTTAAAGAAGGCAAAGTGCGTGTCATGGTTGCGACCGATGTGGCTGCACGTGGTTTAGATATCGTCGACCTGCCACACGTGGTTAACTATGACATGCCATTTCTCGCCGAAGATTATGTACACCGCATAGGTCGTACTGGTCGTGCTGGCAAACAGGGACATGCTGTCTCATTTGTCAGTCGCGAAGAAGAGTTGACTGTTGTTCAGGTTGAAAACCTTATCCAGCAACGCATCCGCCGTGTTGAACAGCCTGGTTATGAGCCTAAACAGCGTGATGCCTACATTGAAAAACTTCACACAAAAGCGGCGTACAAAGATCGCCAAGGCCGTCGTAACAACCCAAATGACGAAAAGCCGGATCAAGCCTCAGCAGAACGTCGTTTGAACATGATGAATCGACTAAAAAATCGTAAGAAGTAAGCCATAACAACGAAAGAGCTGCAGCAATGCGGCTTTTTTCATCTCTGTGCATCCTATCTATGCTTCATCATCCCAAACGGTCATCTTTATTGGTTTCAATCCGTAAGTAGCACTGTCGTCAATTGCACAGCAAAGTGAAATAGTGAAGATTGTAATTAATGTGTATGCTAGAGCTCTTGTCTCTCAACACGGATTGATTAATGAGCAGTACTTTACTTCTGGCATTTATACCAACATTCTTTTTTGTTTCGATTACTCCAGGTATGTGTATGACATTGGCACTGAGTCTTGGGATGAGTATTGGTTATCGCCGAACTTTATGGATGATGATGGGAGAGATCGTCGGTGTGGCGTTCGTTTCCATCGCAGCCGTTTTGGGGATGGCTTCGATTATGCTCAATTACCCTTGGCTCTTTACCGGATTCAAAACCATCGGTGCCATCTATCTTGGCTATATAGGCATTCAGATGTGGCGCTCAAAAGGCAAGCTTGCCCTCAGTAGCGACTCACAGGTCACTCCCCATAACAAAGACTGGGATCTTGTCATGCAAGGTTTTGTGACCGCGATTGCTAACCCTAAAGGCTGGGCGTTTATGATCTCCCTACTTCCGCCTTTTATTAATAGTGAAGCACCACTTGCACCTCAACTGTTACTGCTGGTGTCCATTATTATGGTCTCAGAATTTGTCTGTATGACACTTTACGCAACAGGTGGCAAGGGGTTAAAACGAGCTCTAGGGCATTCAAAAAATGTGCGTCTAATGAACCGTATTTCAGGCTCATTGATGATAGGTGTTGGATTCTGGTTATTGATGAGTTAGTCGTTAAAGTAGTAGGCTCTGACTTTTGGCCAGAGCCTTAACCGTTAATTTAAAACTTTAGCTAATCTAAAACATTAGCATTCAATGCCTTGAGCAATACAATATCTCGATTGATACGCTGTTTTTCAGCATCAGAAGCTTGGCTACTTTGCAAAATACGCGCATTGATCGCCTCTTCAGCCGCGGCCTTATTGGTAAAGAGCAGTGCTTTAACATTGATCGAGGCGATATTGCTATAACGCCCATCATCACTACTTGGTACATCAATTTGGCCACTATTAATTAGAGCTTTCACGATGGCACGTTCCGATTCATACCCTTGCAAACCTTCCAGCTTCCAACGTTGCATTGGTTTACCTTCGTAGCGGCCTTGCTTTTCTTGGGTGAGATAGCGGATCGTTAGGTTTCTAATAGTTCCTTCCTCTTCGCCATATTCCGCTTCCGAGTCAAAAATAATCGGGAATGACCGCCCTTCAAGGCTACCCCCTTTCTGCGTCAAATGCCCCATTCGGTAACTATTCATACCCAACCGAATATCACTAGTATCATCAATCGGTTGTCCACCAGCAAAACGCAGATCTTTAATTCGCTTACCCGCAGGTTGAGTAAGATCAATGGTGTAAGTGACACCCGCAAAAAAATCATTGGTTGAGTATTTCGATGCGCGCCGCTTTGGATCAAAGCTATAAGTCACATCGCCTGGCAAGACGGAATTGAAATACCCAGCGGCCCACTCCATGTAGGTGCGCAGCTCTTTACCCGTCATTTGGTAAACCGTAATTTCACCACCAGCATATTGATAGTTAAACGCGATATCTTTTGCTTTGATTGAGCCAGTATCAAGTTGAGCTTGGTCATTATCAATTTGCAGTGCGATCACGTTTGCTTTTGGCGCGTAGAAAAAACTGGCTTCCTGAAACAGCGCACTGATGCCGGTATCTTGAATATGCACTTGAGGGATACCGCGTATTTCATCATCAGGAACCAAGTCGACTCCGTCAAGTATCGCAATTTCGCGATTGGCATTTTCTCGTAAGCGTTGATGATAAGGTGCGTACAGCGTTTCCATTTTCGAATCAGAATCAACACCTTTTATAGGGTAAGTGAAGCTGTCTTTATGAACGAGCGTGTATTTGCCATCCTTTTCTTCAAATTGGAAATCGATTCGAGATAAAACGCGTCCATATTTGTCAGGCTCGGTAATGATGACACCGTTTACCGTCGCTTTATCAATTTTAGTGTGCATGTGGCCAGCAACAATGGCATCGATTTCTGGGTTAGCATTGGCAATATCAGATACGCCCGTATCTTTGATGTCGTTTTCGTTATCCAGCCCCATGTGCGCAACCAAAACGATCGCATCGACATCATTTTTTATCTGCCCAATCACTTTTTTCACTTCAAGTGTTGGGTTAGTGAAGCTCATGCCTTCAAGGCGATTCGTGCCTTCAGCAAACACTTGTGTCATCGGAGTATCCATTCCAATGATACCGATCTTGACGCCATTTTTTTCAATAATTGTTGCGGCGGGTAAGAATGGATTGCCATCGGGCCTCTGAATATTCCCGGCTAACGCTCGGCCTTTAAATTGAGTCAGGGAGCGATTTAATACCGATAAACCAAAATCAAACTCATGGTTACCCAGCACCCAAACATCGTAGTTCATCTCATTAAAACCGAGCATCATAGGGTCTACGGCTTCATGCTTAAACGTTTCAACAAAGTTTCCCTGAATCGTATCTCCCGCATCCACTAAAATAACGTTTTTATCTTGCTCTCGTATCTGTTTAACCTTGGTGGCGATTTGACTTAGGCTCCCCTGCATATTCAGTTTGTCAGCAGCATAATCCCATGGCATAAAATGCCCGTGAATATCGGAAGTACCAAGAATGGTAACTTGATGAATATCGCCATCAGCAGCGAAAGAAGAAGCGGCAATAGAAGCAAGTATTGCGCTAGTAACAATTTTTAGTTTCATAACATACTCATACGTATAAACAGGCTTTCATCAAAAC
>NZ_CAWNIB010000153.1:0-4224 GCF_963874405.1 Vibrio sp. V08_P9A1T1 | reverse complement strand
ATCATGAATGGTATCGCGCTGCACGGTGGCTTCGTTCCTTACGGCGCAACCTTCCTGATGTTTATGGAATACGCCCGTAATGCAATGCGTATGGCCGCGCTGATGAAGATTCAGAACATCCAAGTCTACACCCATGACTCGATTGGCTTGGGTGAAGATGGCCCAACCCATCAACCGGTTGAGCAAGTGGCTTCACTGCGTTTGACACCGAACATGAGCACATGGCGTCCGTGTGACCAAGTGGAATCAGCCGTCGCATGGAAGTTGGCGATTGAGCGTAAAGATGGCCCATCAGCGCTGATTTTCTCTCGTCAAAACCTAGCGCAGCAACCACGTAGCGAAACGCAAGTTGCGGATATCGCGAAAGGTGGTTACATCCTAAAAGAGTGCGCGGGTCAGCCTGAGCTTATCCTGATTGCCACTGGCTCTGAAGTTGAACTGGCGGTGAAAGCCGCAGACCAACTTACAGCCGAAGGTAAGAAAGTGCGCGTAGTGTCAATGCCATCTACCGATGCGTTTGATAAACAAGACGCAGCCTACCGCGAAGCCGTACTACCAGCAGCCGTGACTAAGCGTATTGCAATTGAAGCAGGTATCGCGGATTTCTGGTACAAGTACGTGGGTTTTGGCGGCAAGATTATCGGTATGACTACCTTTGGTGAGTCAGCACCGGCGGATCAACTGTTTAAAATGTTCGGCTTTACGACTGAAAACGTGGTGAAACAAGCACAAGAGCTGCTTGCTTAAGCCTTCTTATTTTTAATGCAAAAGCCCAGCGAGTCATTCGCTGGGCTTTTTTGATCTTGTCGCGTGTGAAAAGAGATACATCACTTAAAAGGCACGCCACCAAAAGGCATAACTTAATTATTGGAAACAATAAATAACACTTCCACACGACGGTTACATGCTTTACCTGCATTGGTTTTATTCGTACAAGCCGGAACGTATTCACCATATCCACGAGTAAAAATAGAGTCCATCGCCACATTACTTTTCACTAAAGTGTTCTTTACCGCTTTCGCTCGACGTTCAGATAAACCATCATTAAAAGTGGGCGCTCCACTACTGTCCGTATGACCATCAATCACAATATCAATACCGGGTTCTGAGGCTAAATAACGTCCCATCATAGTAAGCCAGTCACCAGAGCCAGAGGAGACGGTGGACGAGCCCGTTTCAAATTTCACCGTATCTTTCAATTTAACCATAATGTGGTTACCCGGGAGAACCTCGTAATCAACGCCATTCTTCAATAAAAAACTTTGCAAAGAATCATAACTACTCACGCGCTGCTGTCCCATCGGGCCTTGAACACCTGTTGAAGCAATCTTCGGCGCATAGCCCCATTCAGGGTAGAGCACGTCAAAATCACCTTTTGGCGCTGCATCCAATAGATTGTCGCTAAACATCCGATCTGCGGTGGCTAATGTTCCACACCCCGTTAACAACATTAATAACGGTAAGGCTAAATACTTCATTCAAGCATCACTCCATTCTCTTACTACCTAAACTGTATCGGCCAAGACTGTAAAACTTTATATATATTTGGTAGCAATTTCGTGGTTGTTTCTGTTTTCCTTGTCACGGTAAGCCGTTAGAATTCAAGTATTCTTTTTTAACTCAATACTCGTTATGAAAAAAAACACACGCTATTGGTTGACTCTCATCACAACACTACTGATTCTAGCAGGCTGCGGTGACAACACTACGCCACAAAAAGGGAAACAATATGATGAGCTTCCCGTAAGTCTTGCAACATACCGCCTGCCAGCCGTCACGGAAGTGTTTTCGCTGACTTGCGGACACTGTCGTTCAATGGAAAAGGTCATCCCAGAGCTAGAGAAAATAACAGGCGAAACATTTGGTAAACTGCATGTCACCTTTAACGAAGGCGCACAGATTGGAGCCATGATTTACTATTCAGCCGTGATGCAACTGGGAGCAATTCCCGATCATGCGATGATGGAACAGCTATTTTCAGTCGTGCAAATGGATGAAGAAGTAACGTTAAGTGAGCGTAAAGAAGCGATTGATTTGGCCTTCAGCCAACGAGGGCTAATCAGCCCGTATTCGTTAGATGATGAGCAGCAAAAACAGTTATTCCAAGAGATTCAGCTCGCTGATGATATTTCAGTAAAAGGCCAAATCAATGCCGTTCCAACCTTTATTGTGAAAGGCAAATATTTAGTCATCACCTCCGGTCATAAAGATGTAGCAGATATCGCGAATACCATCTCATATTTATTGACTCACCCTTAATCCACAAGGCTTTAAAAATATGTCTAAATTTGTATTTCCAATTATTATTTTCTTACTGGCTGGCTTTTTTATCTATCGTACGTGGAATAACCACAAAATTGCCGATGAAAATTTTGCTAAAGGCCAAGCGTTTTTGGCTGAAAATACTCAGCAAGATGGCGTGATAACAACCGAAAGTGGCCTGCAATATCTCGTACTCCAACAAGGTACTGGCACCGTTCATCCGAAAGCCAACAGTCGTGTAAAAGTGCATTATCACGGAACTTTACTTGACGGTTCGGTGTTTGATAGCTCGGTTGAACGTAACGACCCGATTGTGTTTGGTTTGAAGCAGGTGATTCAAGGCTGGCAGGAAGGTCTACAACTGATGGTGGAAGGACAAAAAATGCGCCTGTTCATACCCAGTAATTTAGGTTATGGCAAAAGTGGCAGCGGCCCTATCCCACCTGCATCCGTACTGATTTTTGATGTGGAATTAATTGAAATCCAGTAAAGCGGTGTTGAGCCGCATTACGCGGCTCTATTCTTGAGAAGGGACTGGATAAAACACCAGTTTTCCTTCCTCTACCATCACACAATCCATTCCTCCAGCGTGAGCGGCTTGTTTACCCAAATGAGTATCTTCAAACACCACACAATGCTTAGGTTCGAGATCTAATAAAAAGGCTGCACGCAAAAATGTATCTGGATTCGGTTTATGGTTTTCAACATCAGACGCCGTTACTACAGCATCAAAGCGATTTAATAGCCCAGACTTTTTAAGCAATGCGAGTGCACTTTGCCTTTGGCTTCCAGTCCCAACCGCAAGCTTCTTTTTACCATAAAACTGCTCAACAACTTCATGAGTACAAGAAATTACCTCGCCACTATTTTCGATAGAAGAAAATGCCGCCATTTTAAATTGAGCGACCAGCTCTGGCACCAATTTGAGATCGTGCAGCTTATTGATTTGTGAAACGATTTTAGCGCTAGGCATGCCACCTAAACTGTGCAACCACTGTTCTGAGAATGGGAAACGAAAATGTTGCGCTGTTTTTGACCAAGCCTCTAAATGCGCTGGCATGGTGTCAAGCAACGTACCATCCATATCAAAAATAAGTCCTTGGTAATTTTCTAATTCAATCATGTTTACAGAGCGCCTCTAACAAATTCTATGGGAATCAACAAAATAAAAGTTCCAATATTGTGTCACGATAATGAATGTAATTTATATTTTTGCGTTCATTGATATACGCTTCATTTAATCCTAACATTCTAATTAAACATACTAATAATTACATTTTCATCAATTATTGTCATTTTACTTAGGTGTATAATCTCATGAGTATCAAACAAAAATTATATTCACTGGGTGCTATTGCGGTTATCGGGGTTCTGGTAATGTTAGCCACTACCACACATTTTTCCCAAACCACCGAAACGCTCAATCAAGCCATTAACTTAGTCGATAAACTTGAAATTAGACTGCTCAATTTGCGGCGCAATGAGAAAGATTTTCTTCTGCGAAGCGACGTGAAATACCTTGAAACCTTTAAAAAAAACAGCACTCTTTTTTTAGATCTGGAACAGCAACTTTCCCTCATCCTGTTAGATCGAGATCTCCCCTCTAGTAGCCAACTCCGACAAGATCTTTTGGCTTATAAACAAGGTTTTGAAAAATTGGTGCAGGCTTATAGCCTATACGGATTAAATGAAAAATCCGGCCTTTTAGCCACTTATTTACAAGCATTGGAAACCATAAAACCTAATGCTGATGATGCATTACTTTTAGAGCTGATGGCGTTTGATCAAAGCGTGCAGGTTGGAGAGCTGCAAAACAGCACAGTGACTAACCGTTTTCCGGCATTAGCACAGGCCGCCCAACAGCTTGTCGATCAGAAAAAAGTGATTGGTTTGAAATATAATCAAGGGCTACTTGGTGAAGTACGTAACCTTTCTCATAATGTTGAACAACAGTTTGTTACC
>NZ_CAWNIB010000152.1:0-4278 GCF_963874405.1 Vibrio sp. V08_P9A1T1 | reverse complement strand
AGAGGGTTTTAGCCACCAACGAGTTTACCAACGCGATGAGTAACCTTATGTTCGATGGGTGTATTACAAGTCATTTTTTGGTTTAACTATCTGATTTGTATTTGTTTCATGATTATTCAACTTTGTTCAATAGTGATGTGAAGATGAGTTCGCTAAGTTACTTAATTGTCACTCAGTGATTTTTTAAGCGGAATACACACACTATTAAAGGAGTTTTAAGTATTCATATGAAACAAAAAACGATTAGTTTGCTCATATCAGCAATACTGCTTTCGCCACCGTTACTTTCGGTACCCACCGTCAGCGCAGAAGTGCAACGTTCGACAAGTGTCAAAAGCGAATCCGTGAGTAGTTCAATCTCGATGGGTTCGGTTGATACTTGGTATTCCCAAGGCGAAATTTTATTAACGAACACTTCTGGCCAGTCTCTGGACTTCAATGGGGCTGAGATTTGGCTCGTTGCGGATAAAAATATCAGCATTGAGAATGTTTGGGGCAGTACTGGGTTCTCAGTTCGTCGCCAGCAAGGTAACACGTTCATCTTTAAGCATGACAGCACGTCGTTACCTGTTTTATCTGGAAATTCCATTAAGCTTATTTTTGGTGTGGATGCTGCGGATGGCAACTCGGTTGATGCCAATGATCTCCATGTAGAAAAAGTGATTGTGAAAAATGACCCAGCGATGCAGGGTAAAATAGAGATCGTCGCTCCCACGTCGCCTCACTCTAGCCTTAGCAGTGCTTCTGTTCAAGTCGAAGGGCAAAGCTATAGCGAGACGGTTTCAGTACCATGGGGGAGTACGTTTACCTTAGATCATCTTAGTGATGGTGAATATCAGTTGACAACATTGGATGTTAGCAGTGAGTTTGGGCTTGCTAATGCAGTGTCACCAGTGATGAGTGTGACAGTAAACAGTGAACAGAGCCCGGCAAGTTCTCAACTTCAATATAATGCATTCATTTACTATGCGGGTATAAATTTGACCTTGCCTGCATTAGACAGTATCGCAGGAAACCCAACCACAGATGTTGCAATACACCAAGCGGGAAGTGAAGAGGTTTTGCGTAGCGTTACTGTACCTTTTGGTAGCCAATTTGATATCACTAAGTTGTTGGATGGCGATAGCTACGATCTCTCTTATGCTCCCGTCACTGTGAATAATTCGGTGTATCAATTGCAGCCAAGTTTGGGTGTGACAGTCAATAAAGACAGCCTAATGCCCGTTTCGCCTGACGTTGATGTATCGCAAGTTGCGACCGACGGTTTTCGCCAAGTTGAAGCGCAAATCACTGGTCTCCCTAGTGAAGCGCTACCCGTAATGGTCAGCTTGATGGCGCGTGATGGTTCTGTAAGCTACCGTTACGAAATTTCTAGCCATAATGAAATCTTGCCAGAGAGCATCAAGCCTGGTGATTACTTAATTCAAATCGAACCTGTTTCCACCGATGAAACCCGTTATGCGTATGAAGGGGATAGTGTGGTGACTATTGATGAAAGTATTTCACCGTTTGCGCTGGTTCTGCCATTTCGCGAAAGCATGAGTTTAGCGGTCAAAGGTTTCCCGGATTTTGTTGCTAACGGTACGGTTACCAATGACGGAGAACAGGCAACCAGCGCAATTGGCGCAACCAGTGTTGATGCCATTTTCAAATATGCAGGCTTCAGTGGTTCAGGTGATCCGGGTGTTATTTTGCAAAAAGCGGAGCTACCTTTGCACCGGACCTATCAAAATGCGCAGACGGCGTCTCAAATTTCCGGTAAACACGTATTACCTGTCATGGTGGTATACACCGCCAATGCGAGTGGTGGTGCATCGTTTGGAGATTTGGAAGATAACGATACGCTTTATAAGCACTATGCGACATTTATGACTCAAGCCACCGCCGCTCAGGAATATGCTGCTGGTGACGGATCTTCGCCTATGTCTTTTGTGCTGAACCCCGATTTCTTAGGTGAGCTACAGAAAAACCCGGATCACGTTGAGCGGTTGAATGAGCAGGGTGCAGTGAAAGTTAATGAACAGCTTGCGCATGCACTTCAATACATGAAAGACACTTACGGTTATACGCTACCCACCGAGTTACCGACATTTGACAATACATTGACGGGGTACATTGCATCTTTGAACTTCATCATGAAAGGGATGGCACCGGATGTAAGCTTTGGTTGGCAGATTAACTTATGGGCTGTCGGCAGTGCTAACTGGATCCACAGCACTGAAGATAATTCTCAGAATACGGGTAAAGATGTCGCTGATTTTGTCAATTCTCTTCAAGTGTATTCGGGCAATTATGTTCCAGATTATATTGTGTTTGATAAATACGAGCGTGATGGTTTCGGGTCAGAAGCGATTGCAAACTACGCTTATAACGCCACCAGTTGGACTCGTTATCTCTCTTATGTGAAAACCATCAGTGGCGGTGTTGATGCCCCAGCGATGATTTGGCAGATCCCCGGTGGACACATGCCAACCGTTGATGAAAGTAACAGCATGATCATGGAAGAGCATGAAGCGTCCGGTGGTTCTTACTTTATGGGAGACGCACGAATTGGCTCTGACATTAGTAAGATTCGTGCTGGTTTACTTGATAAGCCACTGAGTGCGAACATCTATAACGGCGCAAGTAATGTGGGCGAATTGCTGGAGAAAGATGCTGGCTATGATTGGTCTAACGCTGGGATACAAGATTTACCTAAGAATAACGTATTCGCGGTTTTTTGGGGCGGTGGTTCGACAACGGCCGTAGTCTCTATCGGCTCCAATGGTTCGGATAACGGTTGGTTACAAAGCAAGGTGGATGCTTATGCACAAAACCCAGTTTGTTTATCTGGCCATGAGTGTGACGGCTCCATTACGGGGGGGAGTGGTGGTGTGACACCACCTCCGGGCAATAAGCCGCCAGTCATTCAACTTGCTCCTTCTTTTGAAGTGAAAAGTGGTGAGTCCGTTACGATCACTGCAACCGCAAGTGACCCTGATGGTGATACGGTAAGCTACCAATGGACAGTGCCAGCTGATGTCGTCGTCATTGGTGATATGAGCAGCAATACGCTTCAAGTAACAGCACCAGTCACTGCATCCGACATCACGTATACCATTGGTTTAGACGTTTCTGACGGTGAGATCTCTACAACCAAAGCGACACAACTGATTGTAACGGGTGATGGTAGCGGTGGCGGTGATGATGGCCTCTGTGCGGATATTGCGCCGTTTGTACAAGGCCAGTATCAACCCGGCGAACAAGTTACATACGAAGGAAGTTTGTATGAAGCGGAACGTTGGACTGATGGTGATAAAACGCCAACTACTCCTTATGCCGGTTGGGTACTTATCGGTAGTTGTAATAGTTAATTAAATAGATAAAACAGCCAAAAGCTCCCTGTTTGATGGGAGCTTTTTATTGAAAGCATGGCATCTCGTTTTTACCTTTGGGTTATCACAAATCAATACGCAAGCTGTACCGAGCAAAGAGTGCCATTTTTGAAAAAAACGTGCGGATGGGCTGGATAATTATATTTATTCTCTTTTTTTCAGAATGATTCCGTTTTATCCATTGGCATGTCTACGTTGTTCCTCGTTACGATACTCAGTATTACAGCACTACAACACAGTGTGCAGAGCAAGTTTCAAGTTCAAATTATTGTATTATTTTGTGGGAGTCGTTTATGACAGGTTTAAATATAGAGCAGATACAACCTTCTGTTTTGGAAGATACGTTCAATAATATAGGAAAAGGGTTTCAAGAAATCTTAGATTCTCTTGATAAAGCGAATGCTAATGGCAAGGCGCTAACCGTTCAAGATACGCTATCACTACAGCAGTCGGTTTTTCACTATACAATGTTCCAAGAAACGGTGACTAAAATCGCTTCAAAATCAGCGAACGCGATCAACGAAGTGACGAAGGCTCAGTAATGAATAAGCTGTATGTCTTGTTGTTGCTTTTTTTATTTGGCTGTGGCGAACAAGGTTCTACACAAATTGCTAGCTTTGAGTCTGCCGATATTGCCAATAAAGTTATTGTAATGCTGTCTCAATACCAAGTACCAGCAACGCTATCGAGGCAAAAAGAGAGCTTTTTGGTGTTTGTTGATGAATCAGCCGAAGAGAAAGCTCGTACTTTACTAACAAAATTTAATTTCTATTTCCAGCGTGAAGATCTCAATGATCTTCTTGAATCTAAATTTGCCAGCTTAAGCAAATTAGAAATGGTAAAAGGAAACTTATTACAAAGCCGAGAGATATTTAACAAGTTGAGCGTAATTCCAAACGTATTG
>NZ_CAWNIB010000151.1:0-4310 GCF_963874405.1 Vibrio sp. V08_P9A1T1 | reverse complement strand
CAAGATGACCGACCTGGACCTAGCAGGTAAACGCGTATTTATCCGTGCTGACCTAAACGTACCAGTGAAAGATGGCAAAGTAACTTCTGATGCACGTATTCTTGCATCGCTACCAACAATTCAGCACTGCCTAGCGGCGGGCGCTAAAGTGATGGTTACTTCTCACCTAGGTCGTCCAACTGAAGGCGAATACGCGGAAGAGTTCTCTCTACTACCAGTGGTTAATTACCTAAACGACGCGCTAGATTGCGAAGTGAAACTGGCAAAAGATTACCTAGATGGCCTAGAGCTAAACGCAGGTGAGCTTGTTGTTCTAGAAAACGTTCGCTTTAACAAAGGCGAGAAAAAGAACGAAGAAGAACTATCTAAAAAATACGCCGCTCTTTGTGACGTATTTGTGATGGATGCATTTGGTACGGCTCACCGTGCACAAGCCTCAACTCACGGCATTGGTATGCAAGCACCTATCGCTTGTGCTGGTCCACTATTGGCAGCAGAACTTGAAGCACTAGGCAAAGCCATGGATAACCCAGAGCGTCCATTAGTGGCTATCGTTGGTGGCTCAAAAGTGTCTACTAAACTAACGGTTCTAGAATCGCTATCTAAAATTGCTGACCAACTGGTTGTTGGCGGTGGTATTGCTAACACTTTCATTGCAGCAGCAGGCCACAACGTAGGTAAGTCTCTATATGAAGCAGACTTGCTTGAAACGGCTAAAAAGTTGATGAAAGAGTGTTCTATTCCAGTAGCAACAGATGTTGCTTGTGCAAAAGCCTTTGATGAAAACGCAGAAGCGGAAATCAAAAACGTGGCGGATGTTCAAGATGACGATATGATTTTCGACCTAGGTCCAGACTCAACCGCACAACTGGCTGAAATCATCGCTAACGCAAAAACCATTCTATGGAACGGTCCTGTTGGCGTATTTGAATTCAAAAACTTCGAAGCAGGTACAAAAGGTATCTCTGAAGCGATTGCGAAATCTGCAGGTTTCTCAGTGGCTGGTGGTGGTGACACACTAGCGGCAATCGACAAGTTCGGTATCAAAGCCGACGTATCTTACATCTCTACTGGCGGCGGTGCATTCCTTGAGTTTGTTGAAGGTAAAGTACTACCAGCGGTTGAAATGCTAGAAGCACGCGCGAAAGCTTAATGACTAATGAAAGCGGGAGTGATTCCCGCTTTCTTGTTTGCTGCACGTGTGTTTTTATTCTGATAGAATGACGCCAGTTGTGAGCAAACGTTTGCAAGAATTTAAACTTAACTGTTTTATTTTTAAAACGATAGAAAAAATAGGATCAAATCCATGTCTAAGATCTTCGATTTCGTAAAACCAGGCGTAATTTCTGGCGATGACGTACAGAAAGTATTTGAAGTTGCAAAACAAAATAACTTTGCTCTTCCTGCAGTAAACGTAGTGAACACTGACTCTATCAATGCGGTTCTTGAAGCTGCATCTAAAGTTAAAGCGCCAGTGGTTGTTCAGTTCTCTAACGGTGGCGCGGCTTTCTTTGCTGGTAAAGGCGTTAAACTTGCTGGTCAAGGTGCACAAATCCTAGGTGCGGTTGCTGGCGCGAAATATGTTCACGCTGTAGCAGAAACTTACGGTGTGCCTGTTATTCTTCACACTGACCACGCTGCGAAGAAACTACTTCCTTGGATCGACGGTCTACTAGACGCAGGCGAAGAGTTCTTCGCTCAAACTGGTAAGCCTCTATTCTCTTCTCATATGCTAGACCTTTCTGAAGAGTCTCTAGAAGAGAACGTTGAAACTTGTGCGAAATACCTAGAGCGTATGGCTAAAATGGGTATGACTATCGAGATCGAACTGGGTTGTACTGGTGGCGAAGAAGACGGCGTTGACAACTCAGACATGGATTCATCTGAGCTGTACACTTCTCCTGAAGACGTAGCTTACGCTTACGAGAAATTGAGCGCAGTGAGCCACCGTTTCACTATCGCAGCTTCTTTCGGTAACGTACACGGTGTTTACCAAGCGGGTAACGTGGTACTGACTCCAACTATCCTACGTGATTCACAAGCGTATGTTTCTGAGAAATTTGGCCTTCCAGCGAACTCTCTAAACTTCGTATTCCACGGTGGTTCTGGTTCTTCTGAAGCCGAGATCAAAGAGTCAATCAGCTATGGTGTTATCAAAATGAACATCGATACTGATACTCAGTGGGCAACTTGGGACGGTATCCGTCAGTACGAAGCTGAAAACCATGATTACCTACAAGGTCAAATTGGTAACCCTACGGGTGAATCTGCGCCAAACAAGAAATACTACGATCCACGC
This sequence comes from Vibrio sp. V08_P9A1T1, assembly GCF_963874405.1. Taxonomy (NCBI): domain Bacteria; kingdom Pseudomonadati; phylum Pseudomonadota; class Gammaproteobacteria; order Vibrionales; family Vibrionaceae; genus Vibrio; species Vibrio sp. V08_P9A1T1. The sequence continues at coordinate 2,011 of NZ_CAWNIB010000151.1, read as the reverse complement.
GTATGGCTACGTGCTGGTCAAGCATCGATGGTTGCTCGTTTAGAGAAAGCCTTCGCTGACCTTAATGCGATCGACGTACTATAAGTTCATTTATCTGGACTAAGTGATGAACCCGCTCAATGAGCGGGTTTTTTTATGGCCGAGATTCAGACAAAATGACTGGCGGATTGTTAAAATATTGCTTAACCTCTAACAAGCTCATATCAATGCTTCCAAGTAACTATTTGTTTTGTCAGTGTTTACATAAAACTGACTTTGCAACATAACCAAAGTGAGATATTGTGCCAAAAAACTGACACTCTGCTGTCAGTCGTTTTTTGTCTTTGATGTTCAGTGGTAACAACATTCAAAATGATTTTATAAAGAGGAAATGCAATATGTCAGGTGAATCAATGGGCATCGAAGCTCCATTAGTCGATGGTTTAGCGCAAGCCAATACTTGGCTGACCAATAATTCAGATCTTTTGATACAATACGGCGTCAATATTATTTCCGCTATTCTGATCCTATTTATCGGTAACATTGTTGTTAAAGCTGTCGCTGGAAGTGTTGCCAAGGCTCTGAAAAAGAAAGACATGGACAAAGCAGTTGTTGAGTTTGTTCATGGTCTAGTCCGTTATACGCTATTTGTGGTGGTATTAATTGCCGCTTTAGGTCGCATTGGTGTGCAAACCGCTTCTGTTGTGGCCATTATCGGTGCGGCTGGATTGGCGGTTGGTTTAGCGCTACAAGGCTCGCTATCAAACTTTGCTGCGGGCGTTTTGATTGTGGCATTCCGTCCATTCAAATCCGGTGATTACGTCGAAGTGAGTGGTACTGCTGGATCGGTTGAATCGATTCAAATTTTTTCAACAGTACTGCGCACGCCTGATAATAAAATGGTGATTGTGCCTAATGGTTCAATCATCAGTGGCCCAATTGTTAACTATTCACGCCATGACACTCGTCGTATTGATTTGGTGATTGGTGTTTCTTATAAGTCCAATCTGCAAAAGACCAAAGAAGTGCTGGCTAAAGTGATCGCGGCAGAGCCTCGTTTGTTGAAAGATCCTGCACCGACTATTGGTGTAATGGCCTTGGCCGATTCTTCAGTCAATTTTGTGGTTCGTCCTTGGGTGAAAACGGCAGAGTATTGGGCTGTTTATTTTGATTTGTTACAAGCCATCAAAGAAGAGTTGGATAAAGAAGGTATTGAGATCCCATTCCCACAAATGGATGTTCATCTGAATAAAATGAATTAATTCATTTTCAATCAAGTGAAAAGGGCATGAAATGATTATTCAGTTCATGCCCTTTCTTTTTGTTGGTTACACTTACATCAGATATTGAATTGCCAGCCCTTTTGCAAGGATAAAGGCGATGCTAAACATCATTGCGGCCACGGCCATGTCTATTCCTTTCTTCACGTTAGGCTTTGAGAGCGTCGGCCCCAGTTTCGCAGCACCAATTGATAAAGAATAAAACCATACAAAAGAGGCTATCATGGTTCCTAGCGCAAACGCGATGCGATCATGGCCTTCAAACTGACCACCAATCGATCCCAAAATCACAACCGTATCTAAGTATAAATGTGGGTTAAGCACAGTAACGGCTAACGCGCCCAAAATAACCGTTCGTTTACCACGTGCGATCACTTCGCCATCCGATTCATTAATGCTTGTTGAAGTGAAGGCACTCCTTAAAGAAATAAATCCATAAAATGAGAGAAAAGCAACACCGCCTAAGGTAACCGAGGTCAGTAAGATTTCGTTACTTGAGAGTAGGGCACCGCCACCAAATATACCCAGAGAAATAAAAATCACATCCAGTAGACTACAGATGGTCGCTGTCGTTAAGTGGTGATTGCGCTTAATTCCTTGGTTTAGCACATAGGCATTTTGTGCACCAATAGGAATAATCATCGTTGCACCTAATCCAAAACCTTGTAGCAAAATCCACACATTCACAGCCCACCTCATCGTGATAACTCAATACAGTGAACGCACAATAGCGAGAGTATAAAAATAAGTAT
>NZ_CAWNIB010000150.1:0-4315 GCF_963874405.1 Vibrio sp. V08_P9A1T1 | reverse complement strand
CTATTATGCTCATCATCTTTACGTTCAAATTCACCTTCGAAGGTTTTTCCCGTTTCAGATGGTTCAAAGTCACGATCAAATGGGGCTTTGTTATGACGGCTATCATCAAACTGCGCCTGAAAACGGCCTGATACACCATTCACCACCACTTTATTCATCAAATAGTTGGCAAGCAAAGCCCGAGGCGCAGGCAATAACACCAGCATACCAAGTGCATCGGTCAAAAAACCCGGTACTAAAAGTAGCACACCCGCCACCGCCAGCATCACGCCCTCAATAATTTGCTGCGCAGGTAGCTCACCTTGGTGCAAACGGTGTTGAACGCTAAGTAAAGTTTGTATCCCTTGACTACGAACCAATGATGCACCAACAAATGCCGTAATCAGCACCAAGGCGATAGTTGGCCACATACCTAGCAAGCTGCCTACTTGGATAAAGAGACCAATTTCAATGATTGGCACAAAAATAAAAGCCAGAAGTAAGATTGGAAACACACGCCCTCCTTTGTTTATTGCTCTCACCTTACCGCCAACCACAGGCGACTACAACACTCAACGCTCAATCAAAGAGCACCACCTCACAGCCTAAATGACTAGATAGAGCCAGTATCTATCTTAAAATAGACCTAATATTGGCTCTATCTGAAATCCATTCATTCGTTCATTTTGCTAACAAAACCTGAACAAATTTCATACCACACAGACAAATCCAACCGCCTGCATCACAACTATTTATCAACGCGATAACTGTTTTTAAAACCTAAAAATAACGCATGTGAGTGCGTATCAAATTTTCATAAAATATTGACCTAAAAGGTGATCCACTTACTATTTTTTAAATCTAGGTTGAGTATGATGTGCCACAGAAGTCAGGACGGATTTTCCAGCCTAAAATTCTGACGAATGGATTCTTAAACTGCAGAAATGGCTAATAATTTCACTAATTATCAGAATAATTCTCTAAGGATCCTGTTATGGCTACCCTATCAGAAACGACAGCTGCTACAGCTAACTCAGCCACTCGTATCGAAGAAGATCTATTAGGTCAACGTCACGTTCCTGCTGACGCGTATTACGGCATTCATACGCTGCGCGCTATCGAAAACTTTAATATTTCAAAATCAACCATTTCTGATGTGCCTGAATTTGTACGCGGTATGGTGATGACCAAAAAAGCCGCCACGCTAGCCAACAAAGAGCTCGGCGTCATTCCAAGCCAAGTGGCTAATTACATCCTCCAAGCGTGTGACTTGATCCTAGAAACAGGTAAGTGCATGGATCAATTTCCGTCAGACGTATACCAAGGCGGCGCCGGTACTTCTGTCAATATGAACACCAACGAAGTGATCGCAAACCTTGCTCTGGAATTGATGGGTAAAGAAAAAGGTCAGTACGAGTTCATCAACCCCAATGACCACGTTAATAAAAGCCAATCAACCAACTGTGCTTACCCTACTGGTTTCCGCATTGCGGTATACAACAGCATCCTGAAACTGATTGATTCTATTGCCTATCTAAAAGGTGCGTTTGAGCTAAAAAGCCAAGAGTTCTCTGGCATTTTGAAAATGGGTCGTACTCAACTGCAAGACGCCGTACCGATGACCGTCGGTCAAGAGTTCCGCGCTTGGGCGGTCACCATTAATGAAGAGATCCGCAACCTAGAGTACACCTCTAAACTGCTGCTTGAGATCAACCTTGGCGCAACAGCGATCGGTACTGGCCTGAATGCGGCTCCGGGATATCAAGCGGCGGCGGTGAAACACCTTGCTGCGGTGACAGGCTTAGCTGTGGTACCAGCGGAAGATTTAATTGAAGCAACCTCTGACTGCGGTGCTTATGTTATGGCGCACGGCGCGCTAAAACGCCTTGCTGTGAAACTCTCTAAAATCTGCAATGACTTACGTCTTCTTTCATCTGGCCCTCGCGCGGGTCTAAACGAGTTGAACCTACCTGAACTGCAAGCTGGGTCTTCCATCATGCCTGCAAAAGTAAACCCTGTGGTGCCTGAAGTGGTCAACCAAGTGTGCTTTAAAGTACTTGGTAACGACAACACTATTTCCTTTGCCGCAGAAGGTGGCCAATTACAGCTAAACGTGATGGAACCTGTGATTGCACAAAGCATGTTTGAGTCAATTGAAATTCTTTCAAACGCCTGCATAAACCTTCGTGACAAGTGTGTTGACGGCATCACTGTCAATAAAGAAGTGTGTGAAGCTTACGTATTCAACTCTATCGGTATCGTGACTTACCTTAACCCATATATTGGCCACCATGAAGGTGACATCGTGGGTAAAATTTGTGCGGAAACGGGTAAGAGCGTACGTGAAGTGGTGCTTGAGCGAGGCTTACTCACCGCCGAAGAGCTCGATGACATCTTGTCCGTCGAAAACTTTATGCGCCCTCAGTACAAAGCGAAACGCTACGAATAATCAAAAAAGGCTCTGATTCAGAGCCTTTTTACTTTCTACAAGTTATTAAGTGAGAAAAAATTGCGTTACATCATGGCGCAAAGCATACCGTTCAATATCGCTGAACCTGTAGAATGACCCTATTTTTCATTATCTTTAGGAGTATAAGATGTTCTTAATTGAGTTCCTTATCGTATTAGGATGTATCCTAATTGGTGCAAGGATTGGTGGTATTGGGCTTGGTGTGATGGGCGGTATTGGCCTTGCTGTACTGAGCTTTGGATTTGGCATGCAACCAACCAGCCCACCGATTGATGTGATGTTGATGATCATGGCCGTGGTTGCAGCAGCAGCCTCAATGCAAGCGGCTGGCGGTTTAGATTATTTGATCAAAATTGCCACTAACATTTTGCATAAAAACCCTCGCCACATCACTTTCATCGCCCCTTTGGTAACTTACTTTTTTACAATGATGGCTGGTACAGGTCACGTGGCCTATTCAGTACTGCCCGTTATTGCTGAAGTGAGCCGTCGCAGTGGTATTCGTCCAGAACGTCCTTTAGGTATGGCGGTGATCGCGTCACAATTTGCGATTGTAGCTAGCCCAATTGCGGCCGCCGTCGTGGCGTTAGTCGCCTTCTTAGAACCACAAGGCATCACGCTAACGGATGTGTTGATGATCACTATCCCAAGTACCATTCTTGGTTTAGCTTGCGCGTGCTTATTCGTCAATAAAATCGGTGTTGAACTGAAAGACGACCCAGAATATCAACGTCGCTTGCAAGACCCAGAATTTCGCGCAGAGATGGAACAAGAAGTATCGATTGCTGATATTCAAATCACGCCACAAGCGAAAAAATCGGTCGGGCTGTTTTTATTCGGTGCCATTATCGTAGTGGTCATGGGTGCATTGCCTAGCTTGCGCCCACAATTTAACGGCTCAGCCATGGGGATGGCGCACACGATTGAAATCGTGATGCTGTCTATCGCGGCGCTGATCATTTTACTGTGCAAACCTGACGGCAACGCCATCAGCCAAGGTTCCGTATTCCATGCAGGTATGCGTGCCATCGTGGCGATCTTCGGTATCGCTTGGTTAGGTGACACCTTCATTGCTGGCCATGGTGCCATGGTCAAAGAAGCGGTCTCTGGCTTAGTGGAAGTCGCACCATGGACATTCGCGTTCGCGTTATTTGCTCTGTCGGTGATGGTCAATAGCCAAGGCGCAACAACAGCCGTGTTAGTCCCTGTTGCAATAACCTTGGGTTTGCCACCAGCCATTATTATTGCGGTTTTCGTTGCCGTTAACGGTTACTTCTTCATTCCAAACTACGGCCCTATCATCGCATCTATCGACTTTGACCGGACTGGTACCACTCGTATTGGTAAGTATATTTTCAACCACAGCTTTATGCTCCCAGGCTTGTTAAGCATGGTGTTTAGTATTGGTTTTGGTTTGTTGTTCTCCAATATTTTGATGTAATCTCTACTATTGTTATAAGGGAGCTTTGGCTCCCTTTTTATTTGTCACGTATAAAATATTGATACATATCAATAAAGCAATAAATAATTACTTCTCTTCACTCATTCAGCTTAATGAATAAAATTTCAATATATTTACCCTATAACGATTATCCGCCTATCTCCATGTCTTCGAATAAAAAGCGTAAGAATATAATTCCATTATTTACACTCAATTACCCTAAATTAAATTCCCTAAAAAAATGGTGTGTAACTCGGTACTATTGTTTTGTGAAGCAAGACAAAGTTACGCTTTAAAACTCACCTTAGAATTTATACAGATATCTGAGCAAGTGAGCATTTATGTTCACTTAATAATAATTAAAACTTTTCATTTAACGTATTTAATTGAAGTTCCAATAACTTTTTATTCTTTCACCCCTAGTA
>NZ_CAWNIB010000149.1:0-4398 GCF_963874405.1 Vibrio sp. V08_P9A1T1 | reverse complement strand
ACTCTGCAGTAGCAAATACAGGGAGTTAAGCGCATGACTGATGTACCAGCGCTGAATATTAAAGAGCTGCACAAAACCTTTGGTCAAAACGAAGTACTAAAAGGAATCTCGCTAGAAGCTCGTAAGGGTGATGTGATCTCCATTATTGGTTCTTCTGGCTCGGGAAAAAGTACCTTTCTTAGATGCATCAATTTACTTGAAACACCAACCTCTGGTGATATTTGGGTCAATGGTGAACTCATTCAAATGAAAAAAAATCGGCAAGGTGAAGCTTCACCTGTGAGTGAAAAGCAGGTGCAACGAATTCGCTCACGCCTTGCTATGGTATTTCAGGGATTTAACCTTTGGTCGCACATGACGGTGTTAGAAAACGTTATTGAAGCACCAATTCATGTGTTAGGAGTACCGAAAGCACGAGCCATCGAGAGTGCTGAGGTGCTGCTAAAAAAAGTCGGCCTGTATGAACGTAAAGACTATTATCCTGGTCACCTTTCTGGTGGGCAACAACAACGTGCGGCGATTGCTAGAGCATTGGCCGTGGAGCCAGAAGTCATGCTGTTTGATGAGCCCACTTCTGCACTTGATCCTGAATTGGTGGGTGAAGTGTTGGGTGTTATGAGAGACTTGGCAGAAGAAGGCCGTACTATGCTGGTAGTGACTCATGAAATGGCCTTTGCTCGCGATGTTTCAAACCATGTGATGTTCTTGCACCAAGGTTTAGTGGAAGAGCAAGGAGATCCAGCCATCCTGTTCACCCAGCCTAAATCTGAACGGTTAAAACAATTTATATCCTCTATTTATTAATGTGTTCATTATGTTGTGGTATTCGTCACGACATAAATATTAAGCAAAACCAACATAAACATAGCATGATAAATAAGTAAGACCTCAATCACAGGAGTATGGAAATGAAAAAGTGGTTATTAGTTGCAGCCGTTGCTGCTAGTGCAATGACTGGTATGGCCCAAGCGAAAGAATGGAAGACGGTTCGTTTTGGTATAGAAGGGGCTTATCCTCCTTTTAGCTGGACAGAGGCTGATGGATCTCTCAAAGGTTTTGATGTTGATATGGCCAATGCGTTGTGCAAGGAGATGAAAGTGGAATGTAAAATCGTTCCACAAGACTGGGATGGCATTATCCCATCACTGCTTGCACGTAAATATGACGCGATTATTGCAGCCATGTCGATTACCGACGAGCGCAAGAAAAAAGTCGATTTCACTGGTAAGTACGCATTAATTCCCAATAAATTTATCGCCAAGAAGGGAGCCGCGTTGGATTTTTCTAAAGAAGGTCTAAAAGGGGTGAAAATTGGTGTACAACGTGCAACAACGCACGATAAGTATCTTACTGATAATTATGGCGATGCAGTTGAAATTGTCCGTTATGGTTCATTTGATGAAGCCTATCTTGACCTAGCCAATGGTCGTATTGCGGCAGTATTGGGTGATGCCTCTGCCTTGGAAGAGGGTGTGCTTAACAAAGCGGGCGGCGAAGCGTATGAGTTCGTCGGCCCATCATTAACCGATCCGAAATGGTTTGGCGATGGTTTTGGTATTGCGGTTCGTAAACAAGACAAAGATCTCACTCAAAAACTTGATATGGCGATTAAATCTCTTCGTCAACAAGGGATTTACCAAGAAATTGCGACCAAATACTTTAATTACGATGTATACGGTGAATAAGCTGTAACATCATATCTTACCCATATAATTAGAAGGTGAGAGTGGGCCGAGCATATGAATATGTTTATCGATCACTCTGTAATTAGGACTGGTTAGCTCAGTTGACTCCACCTTCTCAATTATGATGGGAATCCATTGATTCTTAACGGCTGGATCCTAGTTCCAGAAGTACCCAGCCGTTAAATTCTCCAGGGACTAGGGATGAATTATGTTGGACCTACACGGATATGAAGCCTCAATTTTGAAGGGAGCGGTGCTGACCATCGAAGTTGCCGTGCTCTCTTTATTACTTGCCATGTTACTTGGCATGCTAGGTGCGCTAGCCAAGCTTGCACCTTACCGTTGGGCAAGAGCCATTGCCACTCTTTATACGACCATCATTCGCGGTATTCCAGACCTTGTGTTAATGATGCTTATTTTCTTTGGCGGTCAAATATTGTTGAATAATAGCCTTTATTCAATCAACGAATGGCTAAACAATTGGTTTATGGCAAGTGACCCGAGCCATGAATGGACCGCTTATCTCCCCGATTATATTGATGTTAGCCCTTTCATTGCTGGGATACTAACCATAGGTTTCATTTTCGGTGCCTATATGGCTGAAACCTTTCGTGGCGCTATTATGGCTGTTGATAAAGGAGAGATGGAAGCGGCGAAAGCGTATGGTATGAGTTCTACCTTAGCATTTAGACGCATTTTGCTTCCTCAAATGGTTCGTCATGCATTGCCAGGGTTTGGTAACAACTGGTTGGTATTGCTCAAAACGACGGCACTTGTTTCCATTATTGGATTAGAAGATATGGTCAGAGTCAGCTCACTCGCGGCGGGTTCGACAAAAATGCCATTCACCTTTTATATGGCTGTCTCAGTGATCTTCCTTTTCTTTACCAGTGTATCAACCGGTCTTCTCAAATTGGTTGAGCGCAAGTTCAGCATTCACACGAGGTAAATATGGATTTTTCCCTTATTGCTCAAAGCCTACCAATTTATTTTAGTGGGCTGTGGACAACGGTTTGGCTGGTGGGTTTGTCGTTAATCATCGGTTTGAGCCTTGCCATCCCCTTAGCGATTGCTAGAAATAGCCACAACTATTTTATTCGTACTCCAGCATGGACTTATACCTACTTTTTTCGTGGTACACCGTTATTGGTCCAGCTTTATCTCATCTACTATGGAATGGATCAATTTTTCCCGGTGAAAGATACCTTGTGGGAAAACGCTTGGTTTTGCGCGTTGGTTGCTTTTGTTCTCAATACGTCCGCCTACACGGCTGAAATTATTCGCGGTGCGATCAATGGTTTGCCGAAAGGCGAAGTTGAAGCGGCGAAGGCATACGGAATGAGTACTTGGAAAACGTATCGACGAATTATTCTACCGAGTGCGTTAAGGCGTGCACTGCCCGCTTATAGTAATGAAGTTATCTTCATGCTTCACGGTTCGGCGGTTGCTGGTATTGTTACCATTATGGATTTAACGGGAGCTGCGCGTTTAGTGAACTCTCGTTATTATGCTCCATTCGAGTCATTTTTAACCGCAGGTTTGTTCTATATGGGCTTGACCTTCATTATTTTGTTCTGCTTCAAACAGGCTGAAAAACGCTTCTTAGCTTATTTGCGCCCATTAAGCTGAAGGGCTGCGAGTAGCATGTTGTACCGAGTTTGTTTCTATAATCAAGGCATAGATTAAAATAAGAAGCGCGCTGAATGCGCGCTTCTTATTGGCACGTGACTTTCTGTTCCTACAAAGAAAAACTGGACCAAATTGGCGCGTGATCAGAAGGTTTTTCTATTCCTCGAAGTTCATAGTCGATGCCGGCCTCTTGGCATTTTTTTGCTAGGTTCGGGGTCGCTAAAATGACGTCGATTCGTAGCCCACGGTTATCATCAAAGCCGCGTGAGCGATAATCAAACCACGAAAATTGATCATTTACATCCGGATTTAACTGACGGAATGTGTCAACAAAACCCCAGTCCATTAAAGTTTGTAACCATTCGCGCTCTTCAGGTTGGAAAGAGCATTTTCCCGTTTGCAACCAGCGTTTTCTATTGGCTTCACCAATCCCAATATCCAAGTCGATAGGGCTGATGTTAATGTCTCCCATCACAATTATTTGTTCGTCAGGGGAATGATGTGTCGTTAAGTAACCCATTAGATCTTTATAAAACTGACGCTTATAGGGGTATTTTGTTTCATGGGAAATATTCTCCCCTTGAGGAAAATAGCCGTTGAGTATGGTTGTTTTTTGGCCGTTGTCATCTTCAAAAGTGGCCATAATCATGCGTTTTTGATGATCTTCATTATCGCTAGGAAAGCCTTTCTGTACTGAAATGGGTTCCTTCTTACACAACATGGCGACGCCATAATGCGCTTTTTGACCATGGAAATAGACGTGGTAGCCCATGGCTTTAACATCCTCAAGAGGAAAAGCGTCATCGTGTACTTTGATTTCTTGAAGTCCAATGACATCAGGTTGATGCTTATCAATAATCGCTTGCAGTTGATGAAGGCGAGCTCTCAACCCGTTGATGTTAAAACTGATGACTTTCATAAGGGATCCTTAAGATGAGTTGTGCGCAAGATGTTACCATTTCAAGGCGCAAGGACAAGACGAAAAGCGAATCAATTGTAATACGTAAATTTTTTGAATAGTCAGAAAGGATATTTTTATTAACATTTATGTAAACTTACGATTGTTCTCTCAAGTCAATATGCT
>NZ_CAWNIB010000148.1:0-4401 GCF_963874405.1 Vibrio sp. V08_P9A1T1 | reverse complement strand
TAATTATCCATATGTTGGTTTCGATGCATGATTATTGATGTGCATAAATACGGGAGAGTATTATTTGTGAAAAAAGATAAAAGAGTAAGCATATATACGGTCGCTATATTAGCTGTAATAGCAAGTCAATATGCGCAATATGCGTTTGCTGCCGATGAATGGCAGGCAAAATCCTATGTAACTCATTCCCAAGTTTGTTATCAAAATGGGTTATTTAAAGCCAAATGGTCAGCAAGCCCACATAATGTACCTGACCTTGATGGCCCTACGTCCTCTTCAGAACTAGGATGGGGTATACAGCCTTGGTTGTTACTTGAACGAGAATCAGGGCAATGTTTAGGTGGTGAACCGCAGAACCAACCCCCATTAGCTAATGCTGGTCAAGATGGCTCTCATGAAGCACCTACACAAGTATTATTACAAGGTAATCAGTCCAGTGATCCTGATGGTGACGCCTTGACGTTTCTCTGGGAGCAGGTCAGCGGCCCGACAGTAACGATTGAGAATGCAGCTAACGATGTGGCTATTTTCCGCCCTGGTGATGTTACTTCATCGACAAGCTATGTCTTTAAGCTAACCGTGAATGACGGCAAAGCCGCAAGTAGTGATACGGTGACTCATATCATTAATCCCAAGCCAATCATTGATCAAAATAAACCACCTAAAGCGAATGCGGGGTTGGATCATACGCATGAAGGCTCAAGTGAAGTCTGGTTATGGGGACAAAATTCGAGTGATCCAGATGGCGATGAATTGAGTTTTAGCTGGCGTCAAATTGGTGGGCCGTCGATAAATATCGAGGATGCAACGAGCGATGTAGCAAAAATTCGCCCAAGAACGCCCGGTACAACGCAATATGAATTTGAACTGACTGTTGACGATGGCCGTGGTGGTATCGATAAAGATACGGTAGTACATACGGTCGTTCGCCCCGAAGAAGTTGATGACTCAAATCTTATTGTTCGTGCACCTCAAAAACCTGTGGATGCGAGTGAAAATTTGCGCGCACTCAATTTAGTTTCAGGAAGCGAGACAGTACCCGCAGATTTTATTTGGGGTATTGAAACGGGGTTAAATATTCCGCAAGGAACCTATTCGGTTAAATTTCCATTTACACTACGCAGCATTCCAGAGCCATATAATCAAACAGAAATTGTTGTTGATTCAGCGCAAAATGCCCCAAAAGTTGCATGGACGTACAAAACGTTTTCTAGCATACAGGGTTATGGTGAGCATTTGCTCGCGACGACTTGCGCTAAATGTCACGGTCCGGGGAAAAATTTAGAAATCAGTGCGGATAGATCACCATCAACCCAATTGATTGAAGCGTTCCAGTTTGACGATAAAGCCATTGAGAAAAAAATCGCCAGCATGACGACAAAATCAGGTGTTTTTTGTGATGAAAATTGCCAAATCACTATGTCTGACTACCTTGAAGAACTATGGGCTGATTATTGGTTAGAACCGGAAGTTGCGTCGGGGTATGGCCAGAGAAACATGCTGCTGCTTTCACGTCAAGAATATATCAATACAGTCAAAGATTTACTGAATGTTTCGATTGATAGTGATCTCTTACCCCTTGATGACCGCAGTACCATGGTGGAGTATTTTTACTCTAACCCTGCCAATATGGGTTATATGACCAATGATAAGTTTGATAGTTACCTTAATGCGGCTTTAGCCGTAGGCGAGCAGTTGGATATTGCCAGCGCGAGTGGTTGCGCTGTGGGTGGAAATAGTGTTGAGGCCTGGAATGCCAGCACTATTTATGAAGGGCATACCAAAACACAGGTCCACTACAAGGCGAAGGAATACTTAGCGGTAACTTGGAGTCGTGGATCTGAACCAGATCAAAACTACGTGACTTCCGGGTCAGCGAAGCCGTGGCTTCTGATCGGTGATTATGAAGGTAGCGATGAAAACTGCCTTGATTCTTGGCTGACCAGTATTGGCGAACGTTTATTCCATCGCCCACTCACTGAACAAGAGCGAGATAAATACCTTATTTCAGATGCCAAAGGTTCAATATTAAACATGTTAGTTTCACCGGCATTTTTATACAGAACTGAGTTTGGTACGCCAAATGATCAAGGTAAATATAACCTAAACGCTTACGAAGTTGCTTCGATGGTGGCTTACCGCTTATGGGGTTCGGCGCCAGACCAACCACTGTGGGATAAAGCAAAAAATGGAACCTTGTTAACGCCATCGGTATTGAGTGCTGAAATTGACCGTATGCTAGATGACCCCAAAGCGATTGATAATTTTACCCGCTTCGTTATGCAAACGTTAGATTTTGATGAAAGTCGAGTTGTAGTTAATCGAGGAGACCTAACAGAAAAGCTTGGCCGAGATATGCTGGAAGAATTGAAACTGTATGTGGCTGATACTGTATTTAATGACAAGAAAGGTACCTACAGCGATTTAATGTCTTCCGATACCACTTTCATTAACAAAGACCTCGCGCAGTACTACGGTTTTGGCATTGTTACAGGAAACACCTTTAACCCTGTGAAAGTACCAGAAAGTCGTGGTCTAGGTTTGCTCAGTTTAGGTGCGGTTGCCGTTGCTTACGCCGATGACAATAAAACCCGTCCAATTCCACGTGGCCGAATGGTACAGCGTTCATTACTTGACTGGAATGATGCACCACCGACAGGAGCCACTCCCTCAAGTATTGAAGGTGATCACTCGACACGTGATTATTGGACTCAAGGCACTGGGCCTGCGAATCCTCAGTGTTGGGCTTGTCATGAAAAAATGAACCATGTGGGTTTTGCGATGGATGTTATCGATAAAACAGGTAAATACCGTTCAACAGAGAATTATATTTCTATTGAAGGCACAGAATACCCGAATGTTGCTTTATCTACTGACGGCACCTTAGTGAATAAATTTGGTACCACTGTTGGTCAATTTTCAAACTTACATGGTTTAGCGAACTTAATGTCTGATGATGAGTTAGCGAAGAATGCGTTTATCAAAAACTATTTCGCCTACTTAATTGGTGAAAAAACAGAAATGTTGACTGACCTATCAGCTGACTATTCAAAAATTGAAAAAATCAAAGACTTAATACGTGATGTCTTGATGTCTGAAACTGTATTGGTAAGAGAGTAAGTCGCATGAAAGAGAATATACAATTAACTCGCCGCCAGCTGATTAAAGGTTCGGTAGCACTAGGTGTAATGGCTGGTTTGGGTCTCCCTAGTTTCAATGTGCATGCTGGCCGTTCTTCAACAAGCCCAAAGTTCATCTTTATCAGTTTTTCTGACGGTTACCCACGAGGAACTTGGCACCCAACTATTAGTGGTGGTCAACTTGCCATGAATGCTTGTACCTCACCACTTGAAAACTATAAAGATTATGCCGTTTTCATTGAAGGCAATAAATCTCAAGGAGGCAGCGGGCATGATGGTTATAAGGGCCAAATGCAGGAACGAGAAGGCCAAGGATCGCTCGATTACCACTGTGAACAGCAATACGGTTCTGGAATGGCCAAAAAAGCTTTGCGTTTAGGAGTAGACACCAATTATTGGGGGCATGGCGGTTTTGTTGCCACCCGATCACCCAATGGTGCTTTACGCGCTACGGATTCGCCACATCAGGTTTACAATGATCTGTTCGCTGGAGAAAGTGGTAGTGGTGAATCTCCGCAGGACGTAAAAAAGTTGAGGTTACTGGCAAGCAGCTTAGAAGACGTACAGATTCTACAAACTCAATTGGAACAAGTGGCGGCAAGCAAGTTACAAACGATGGACAGTGTAGGGGCTTCACTTCAGGAAGAGTTACAAAGTTCAGGTATTGTAACGGGTGAATGCCCTACTTACATTTATGATCAGTTAAATCAGGGTAATGGCCGTGACCTTACGTTGAACTTGCAAGTGGCGAATACCATTTTGGCTTTGGCTTGTGGTAAGACTCGCGTAGTCACGTTGTCGCTGGGTACGTCTAACGATTCAGCGCAAGTGGCAAGCGTCAGTGCTATGGTTCCGCATGATGCGTCACATTATGGGAGTAGCACGATTAAGGAGACGTACATTAGGCACCGCCAATGGTATTTGAGCAGCGTAACAAAACTCATTGATCAGTTGAAAAAAATCCCTGATCCAGAGGTGGGTGGCAGCTCGCTGTTTGACAATACCATTATCATGATCTCGTCAGAAATGGATGATGGTAACGCACATAGCTCTAATGATTTACCTGCTGTATTACTCGGTGGCCAGAATACTCAATTGAATACGGCCAACGGCGGACGTCTGGTTCAAAATACCACAGGGAATATGGGGGGAGTTTTGCGTTCATTCTCGGATGCTTATGGATTAAATGCCCCGTATACGAATAGCCCCATCCCAGGGTTATTTAAATAAAATCGATGATAAGTTCATGAGTGTTCATGAA
>NZ_CAWNIB010000147.1:0-4426 GCF_963874405.1 Vibrio sp. V08_P9A1T1 | reverse complement strand
CTATAAGTGAGCAAGATCTCATGATACAAAAAAAACAAAAAAACATTAAAAATAAAGGGATAAAAAGATAGCGAGCGCTTACAACTATAAGTTAATCGAATTGAGTATGAGAGGCAGATCACTGACCTAAATGAGAGTAAAAATCAAACCAAAGATGGTAAATTGACGTTTATAACGATCACTTTCTACAAATTGACGTTTTTAACGGGAATTCAAATTGATAATTTTCTCTCCAAGGTGTCTTCTTACTCCTGCCAAAGGTCTACAGGCCACTCATGTTGACCAACTCCTCCGGTTTGTTAACACGCAATGAGGTAGGCCTTGGAGAGTGTTTATCAATTGATGACATTCATATCCATTAGTGAAATGAAAGCAAATAGTAAGGAACAGCTATGCTTGCCAATATTAAAAAAACAGCGCTAGCCGCTGCAGTAATCGCCGCCGCAGCGAGCCTTTCAGCTCCAGCAGCCGCACGCAGTGAGCTAACGATCGTACCTGATTTCTACCCTACAATGGTACGTAACTTTAACCCGTATCTAGCAACAAACCTACGTACGACCACTGATTTCATCTATGAACCACTGGTCATCTTCAACGAAATGCATGGTAATACACCCGTTATGCGTTTGGCTGAAGGCTTTAAAATGTCTGATGACCTAATGAGTGTTACTTTTGATATCCGTAAAGGTGTTAAATGGTCAGATGGTCAAGCATTTACAGCGGATGATGTCGTGTTCTCTTATGGCTTATTGAAAAATAAACCTGAACTCGACCAACGCGGTATCAACAAGTGGGTAACGAGCGTAGAAAAACTGAACGACTACCAAATCCGTTTCCGTTTAAGTGAAGCTAACTCAAACGTACCTTATGAAATCTCGTTAGTTCCTATCGTTGCTGAGCATGTATGGAAAGATGTGAAAGATCCAGCGACTTTCACCAACGAGAACCCTGTAGGTACTGGTCCGTTTACTGAAATCGACACCTTCACTCCACAGCTATACATCCAATGTCGTAACCCGAATTACTGGGATGCTGCAAACCTTGAGGTTGACTGTTTGCGTGTACCTCAAATTGCAAACAATGACCAATTGCTAGGTAAAATTGTTAACTCTGAACTCGATTGGACCTCTTCATTCGTTCCAGATATTGACCGTACTTATGCCGCTGCAAGCCCTAGCCACCACTACTGGTATCCGCCATCAGGCACACAAGCATTTATGGTTAACTTCAAAAACCCAGATGCAGTAAAAAATGAAGCGCTAAGCAACGTTGATTTCCGTCGCGCATTCTCTATGGCTCTTGACCGTCAAACTATTATCGATATCGCTTTCTATGGCGGCGGTACCGTTAATGACTTCGCTTCAGGCTTAGGTTATGCATTCCAAGCTTGGTCTGATGAAAACATCCACAATAAGTACAAAGGCTACAACACGTACAACGTTGAAGGCGCGAAAAAACTGCTTGCTAAAGCGGGCTTCAAAGACGTGAACAAAGACGGTTTTGTTGATACTCCATCAGGTAAATCTTTTGAGCTACTTGTTCAATCACCAAATGGCTGGACTGACTTCAACAACACAGTACAACTTGCCGTTGAACAGCTTGCCGAAGTAGGCATCAAAGCACGTGCTCGTACTCCAGAGTTTGCGGTTTATAACCAAGCAATGCTTGAAGGTACTTATGACGTCGCTTACACCAACTACTTCCACGGTGCGGATCCACATCTATACTGGAACAGTGCATACAACTCTGCACTACAGAAAGGTGAAGGTATGCCTCGTTTTGCTATGCACTTCTACAAAAACGACAAGCTAGATACTTTGCTAGACAGCTTCTACAAAACAGCGGATAAAAATGAGCAGCTAGAAATCGCTCACGGAATTCAGAAAATCATTGCTGAAAACCAAGTGACCATCCCTGTAATGTCAGGTGCTTACATGTACCAATACAACACAGCACGCTTTAGCGGCTGGTGGAACGAAGAAAATCCTAAGGGTCGTCCAAACATTTGGGCTGGTATCCCTGAGCGTCTATTACACGTACTGGACCTAAAACCAGTTAAGTAAGTAGAAGTTCATTCCTTGCGGCGTACTTCGTGCGCCGCTAAATAAAATCCCCTAAATACCTAGCAAATGTATAACGCTCGTCGTTAGGGGATTTTTCGCTCTAAATTTCGCTAGGAGCGACCTGAAACCAGGTACAGGATAAAACTGGGTGAGTAAGGTGTGAGTTATGGGTTATTTTTTAAGACGTTTGTCATTTTATTTTATCGCGTTGCTGGTTGCAGCAACATTGAACTTCATTATTCCGCGAGCCATGCCTGGAGACCCAGTGACCATGATGTTCGCAAACGCAACAACGCAAGTAACGCCAGAACGAATCGAAGCGATGAAACAGCTTCTCGGTTTCGTTGATGGTCCGTTGCCCGTACAGTATTTGACCTATTTAAAAAGCATTCTAAGTTGGGAATTAGGCACGTCGATTAAGTTCTATCCGTTAAGTGTCAATGAATTACTGGGTAGTGCATTTGGTTGGTCGTTATTTCTAGCGGGTACTGCGGTTGTGATCTCGTTCTCAATCGGTTCTCTACTGGGCATTTTTGCCGCATGGAAACGAGGCAGTCGTTACGATACGTTTATTACCCCAGGGATGTTGGTTATACAAGCCGTTCCACAAGTGGTTATTGCGATGATCGCTATGTTTACTTTTGCTATCGGCTTGCAATGGTTCCCTACGGGTTATGCCTACACTGCTGGTACGATGCCAGATTGGACAAGTTGGACATTCATTAAAGATGTGGCATACCACGCTTTCTTGCCTCTTGTCTGTGCATCTCTAGTACAAATCGGTGGGTTTCTCGTCAACATGCGTAACAACATGATTAACCTGCTCGCTGAAGACTACATCACGATGGCGAAAGGGAAAGGGCTCAGCGAAAACCGTGTGGTTTTCCAGTACGCCGCTCGTAATGCTTTATTGCCAAGTGTCACCGCTCTATCGATGTCTTTGGGTATGGCTATCGGTGGCCAGCTCATCATTGAAATTATCTTTAACTATCCTGGCCTTGGTACCGTTTTATTTAATGCGATCAACGCTCGTGATTACCAAGTTCTGCAAGGGCAGCTACTGATTATGACGCTCTTTATGCTGTTCTTTAACCTGTTGGCGGACATGCTTTATGTCGTACTAGACCCTCGCCTACGCAAGGGAGGTAAATAATCATGAAAGATCTCATTAAACTCATTCGCGGCAATACCGTTGCCATGGTCGGTGTCATTATTTTGGGCCTATTTTTATTCATCGCCCTTGCTGCGCCACTGATCACCAAACATGCGCCAGATAAACGTACCGGAAATCCACACGAGTACCCATCGTTCGTCGTCAAAGCCGCTAAAGCAGATCCGAATGGCTGGATTGCTGAAAACTTGGCGACTGACCGCCGTACCTTACTGCTCTCAAAAGGTGAAGACCATGTGCTAGGCACCTCTCGTATGGGACGCGATGTTTGGTCACAAGTGGTGTATGGCGCACGAGTCTCACTCGCCGTGGGTTTTGGCGCAGGAATGACCGTCTGTTTTCTTGCGACTGTGATTGGTGTTTCTGCCGGTTACTTTGGCGGTAAGGTCGATGACATTCTAACCGCCGCTATGAATATCATGCTGGTGATACCTCAATATCCTCTTTTATTCGTGGTCGCGGCATTTATTGGAGAGGCCGGCCCATTAACCATTGCACTCATCATTGGCTGCACCTCCTGGGCTTGGGGCGCTAGGGTTGTACGCTCACAAACCCTCGCACTGCGTGAGAAAGAATTTGTCAGAGCGGCGGAAGTCTTGGGTGAATCATCATGGCGCATCATTTTCGTTGAGATTCTACCTAACCTCATCTCCATCGTTGGCGCTAGCTTCATCGGCTCAGTGATGTACGCCATCATGATGGAAGCCACCATCTCCTTCCTTGGTCTTGGCGATCCAAACACCATCAGTTGGGGCATCATGTTGTACAACGTTCAAACGTCCTCTTCTATGCTGATTGGCGCTTGGTGGGAACTGCTTGCTCCTTGTATTGCTTTGACTCTACTCGTTACTGGTTTGGCTTTACTGAACTTTGCGGTCGATGAAATTGCCAACCCACAACTGCGTTCACACAAAGGAATGAAGCGTTGGAAAAAACTCGCAGAGCAAGACAAGAAAGAGCGTCAGCCTGACCTGCCACCACAAAATGCACTTTGGAGCGGAGATAAATAATCATGACAAACCCACTTATTTCAATCCGTAACCTATGCGTTGACTACATCACCGACGCAGGTGATGTTCGAGCATGCAGCAACGTCAGTTTTGACATTGCACCTGGCGAAGTATTTGGCCTTGCTGGTGAATCTGGCTGTGGTAAATCAACTATCGCATTTTCACTGATGCGTCTGCATAAG
>NZ_CAWNIB010000146.1:0-4538 GCF_963874405.1 Vibrio sp. V08_P9A1T1 | reverse complement strand
GTAAATACTATCTCCCCGAGAGACTCTGTCATCATTATCTGACTTTTTTGTTTAACTTTAATCATGGGGAGAATACCCGCAGGGTGTCGGCTCATTGAAGAAATGCGCTGAAACGCGATTTCGGTCAATTGAAACTGGTTACGATCCGCTTTGCTACTACGAGAAAGCTGTTGATCGAACTTAGCCAATAGTTTGTGTGCAGCTTTGGTGCTCTTACTTCGAATAAGTTGCTCAACGAGTTCCTTTGTCAGTACATCTAACTGGTTTCGTTCTAAGCGATATTTTGCCGTCGCTTGCACAAAAGACTCTCGCCCTGCGTTGAGTAATTGGCTTTGACTTTGGCTCGATGCTTTAATTTCTTGCAGAAATTTACGTCCTGTAGCTGATGTTTCACCACCAATTATCTGACTAAGAGAACGCGAATGTTTAGGTCTGATATGAATATGACGACGAATATTATCAGCCCAACGACAACGCCAATGAATTCGTTGATCATAACTCACTTTCAAGTGTTCTATTTTATCGGCAGCAATCTCTTTGTTGACTTCGTGGTAACCCATTTTTTCTGCTATAGCCAATTTGGTCAATATACTTACCCCCCTAGCTTGTAGCTGTTTTTCTCCTGTACCGTTCGTGTTCAACCAATGATAAAGTTGGTTCAACTGAATATGATTTTGGTGGTCAGTTTGAATGGGTTGTAACAAATCGAGATCATTACTGCTGACGTCGTTCTGAGTCATCCAATCATTTTGTATCACGTTACTACTTTGGAGCACGACCGCAGGCGTATCATCAATTGGTCCATTAATGCCATGCATTGAGGCTAAAGGCAGTTCATGGCTGCCTAACTGGTTAAAACGTGTAACATAACCATGCTGAGCCAAACTAGGGGTGGTGGTTGCAAACGTTTTTTCATCGATTGCGGTGGGGAAAGCATAGGGGGGAGCAAGTGGAAACACCATCGCTGTCACTCCAGAACCCGCGGAGACATTTAAACTCGCAACGTAGTCAGTTTGGACATGTAAACTGCTCTCATTTCCTATTTTAGTGATGCGCTTATTCTCTCTGGCCACCGAAACATCGGCCCCAAATTTGATATAAGACCGTGGTGCCACCATAAACATATTGGGTGACACATTTATCCCCCTTTGCAGCCGAACTTCAGAGTTTTCGGCCAACGTCACCTTAAGTGTTTTTGTCTGCTCACTCGTATATTGGGGATGACTTATCGTATCTTGATACTCTTGCAGAACTTTATCCCCATCTTCGAGTTTGAAGAGGTAGCCTAGCGTTTTTGATAAGTCGGCATTTTTTACATTAAACGCGAAATTTTGTTCATGTTCTTTCTTCGCAGTTAAAGCTAAGGTTGCTTCAAAAGGCAACACAGTCACCACAGATCCATACTGATCCTTCACCAGGTTGGCAATGTCTTCCATGCCCGCCCCCGTACCAAGCATCGCTGTTGCCATTTTATCTTTTTTTCGAACGAACTGAATTTGCGTTTTTTCATCACCAAGCGCCACTAACTTACAATCATAGTGCTTTTCATAATAAGCCATTACACCTGCAAAATAGCCCCCGGCAAAAGGTAAACCAAAATGGGCAATTCCAGCAAAGCCGCTCAGCCCCTGCTGTGCGCTTAACGTTAACGCATCTCCCTTGGGCAAGGCATGCATACGCTGAACGATTTGATCCAAGATCTGGTGAGCGGGTGTTTGATTGCCTGTAACATGCGTCCATACTTTCCCCAAACCATTCTGCTGGTTGTTTAGTGACTCAGCCATACGAGAATGTATTTTATTAGCACACCGCCATGCCTTCATCGAAGGACAACCCGTTTGGATAGCACTATTCAACTCGTCACTTCTCTCGTTCAACAATTTATGTTTTAGGGTATCCATCGGATTTGTTTGGATTTTAATAGATTCAGAAGCCCCCTGACAGGCGAGATAAAGCCGAGTATTGATCAGCGTTCGTTCAATATATGAGAGATAAAGGTCAATCTCTTTATATTTAAACGAAGAATGGGTCGAATCTGTCAATGTTGTTAACTGATTCTGCATTGACCGTAGGATTGAGTGGATAGGCTCGATTGATAAGTTCTGAGCATCGGAGTGTAAAAGCAAATCCGAGAGCTGTTTGTTTAATATTGATATATTTTCTTTTAAGGCAGAATCCATTAAGCGTTTACCACTCACGCTGGTAATCACTACTTGATCGAGCACTTTTTCACTCGATTTCAATGAGTCAAGAATGAGTTTCTCTGCTGTTAGCTCTTCTATTTTATCGCTATCTCTAGTGTTATTTCCAACGCAAGAAATACTGAGTGCAACACGAAGCCGTGAATCTAATCGTGATCTATCCTTATCAAATTCATCCGTTAAAAAACACTTATTCCATTCATGTCTTAAATACGACTTCAAACTCAGCTGCTTAGCCAAACGCTGTTCAGCCATTACAATTTCAGCGGGCAGATGGCGATGATTCCATCTCTGTTTTCCCCATAACGCCATGGTATGTAACCCAGGATCAATCGATTTAGCATAAGACTTAGCTGCATCGACTTTTCTACCTCGTTGCCACTTTTCGTTGCCGCGTGAGACTCGATGCTTAATTCCATCAATCCAGCCAGACAGTGGCACAAATTGATTGCCAATATGCTTCACTTTGTTGCCAACAAAAGGGTTAGCATTGACAAAATGACTACTGTTGTTGGCCGCGAAATGCGCAAAAGCAATTGGTGGCGTATCAGAAACCGCCGATTGCCATTTTTCAGGTAATGCATTTGTTTCTGTTCGGAATTCCAAATGTTGCGTATCGAGATAAATAATTCGTTGTCTACCTGTATTTTCGCCAATGGTTGCAATAGTGACTTGTAACCATTTCCCGCAAGGCTTGATGTGCTGAATATATTCTTGGTCTGACAAGGGTGGAGCCAATTGCGCCTTACCACTAGCGACACTTAATCTGCGATTGTTTAAGGAATCAATTTTTACATCTGCTTCCTGTTCACCTTTCAGCATGAGCGTTACGGGTGGCGTGTTATCACTTCCCAATGTCACTTCAGTATTCGCCGATGTATGAACATCAACAACTAATTGACCCTGACTCGTCAATTTAGGCATAAGTTTAATGTGGCTACAGTGCGTATTACCCGTCGTTATATCCGTATAAACAGCTTGAAGATTTTGCTTTTTGTCAATCCAAAGTTGAGTAATTCGCTTATTAGGGATTTCAATGGGTGCGAATAAATAATCAGCTTTACGATGATGGAATGGCCGACGATGCCACATCTCACGTAATAAACCACGGTTTTTCCCCGTGATTAGAATGAGTTTACCATCTTGAATTGAAGCCATCATTTTAAGACCATGAGGTTGATCAACACTGGTAAGGTCTACAAAGTGCTGAGCACTAATAGTATCTGGACGAATAGGATTAAACATTAATCCATTTTCGTTTTCGTTTATGTCTTGATGAATAGAATTGATCTGCGTAGCCGGTACATTCGTAACCATAGGGATTACCACTCTTCTTCGTAGAATAAGAAATACAATCTATGCCTGCACAATTACTTATTAATAGCCATATAACATATTTTTTAAAAAAAAGAGAACAACAATGGCTATCAACACTTATAACTAAAAAAACAAAAATGGTGCTCACTCAAAACAAGCAGCAAAATACCTTTAACCTTACTACTTGCTTTAAGATAAAACTTAAAATATTCAGCCCATTCACGACCAGAGGACCATAAACCCGATCGTACAAAGTGAAGCGATTAGCGCTGCAAAAAAGACAACAAAAAAAACCAAATGACCTCTAACAAATAAATCAATAAATGAATCATTATATTCCATCTGCATTGTCGAAGAATCCGATCTATTTACAGCACTCAAGGTAGGTCGTGCCGCTAATTTCCGTTCACTACTCGTCACACGTTTTATTTCTATTGCTGGAGGAATATCAACCCATAATAAATCTGAAAATGGAACCTCCGTAATTAACATATACCCTTCTTTAGGAACCGTCTTAATTTCACATGTCACTCCGTCAAACAATGACAAATGTTTACGCAAATTTGACACGGCTTTAGTCAGTGAGGTTTCACTGACTAATACTTTCCCCCACACTTGTTCATGAATTTCTTCTTTAAGAACAACTGTATTACTTTGTTCACATAGCAATTTTAAAATAGCACCATCTCGGCTACCGAGACTAACAATTTGTTCATCTGCTAGAATTTCACATTTCAGGGCATCAAAAATAACTTCTTTTCCCAACGTATAATTTCTTTCCATAGGTCTACCCTCTTCTATTTTTTCGAAATTAAAGTCCTTAAATCCACCAAAAACCGATAAATTGCACCCCCATGAACCTGTGAATTACGTGTTATTTTGCAAAAAAAAATTAATGCATTAATAATAACAGGATACGGAACACGGAATAAAAAGAAAGGTAGTGAACGGCACCAACTTTCTTTTTAAAAATTAACTTTCTATTGCATTTACTTGCTCAATGGACACACAGTATTGGTC
>NZ_CAWNIB010000145.1:0-4645 GCF_963874405.1 Vibrio sp. V08_P9A1T1 | reverse complement strand
GTTAGAGATTATTAATGAGTAGTAAAACATTTAAAATCACCGTAATTGCAGCCAGCATTCTGGCTGCCACTCAAGCTCATGCTGCACTTTACCAAATTGTAGAGGTGACACCCGGTAACTTAGTCGCTAATGAATATTATGGAAGGGCAATACAAAAAGATAACCTTTCAGCAAATCCTCTTGGATGTTTTACGGCCGGAAATAGCTGTAATACTTTTGCGTTTGGTGGCGATACGCTCAATGGTTCTGATGGCATTTCCTATCATGATGAAGTGCCATTCAAAATGGATAATCGTTTTGTTTATCAGGATATTGATGATCTCAAAAACTATTGCTCTAACGAACTCGGTTATTCTACTTGTGACGCATGGGCTGATAAGCAGTGGCACGGTTTTGAGTACAACAATGTTGAAACTGGCGGTTTGAAGCGTGAGCGTGATGCTTGGGATAATGGTAGTTATCTACAAAATGCAGCGGTCTTTGTTAATTCATCGCAAGTTGTTTTGACTTTTGGCTCTATTGCAAATACTCAGAATACCGTTTTAACTGGGTTAGACGGTACTTATGCTTTTGGTATTACGAGCAGCGGTTACACACAGTCTGGGAGTAATTACGCTCTAGGCTACCGTCAACGTGGTTTTTATAATGGCAATATTTTAAATCCACCAACAGACACCACAATTGTCAAAGACACAAATAATAAAATTGTTGAAAAAATGGGTCGGACGTTCGCTTATGATGTATTCAATGATGGTACCCATAATTTCGTGGTTGGTAGTGCATCAGTTAGCCCTTATTTAACGGGTAATGGTGATGATGATAACAAAGACTACAATGGCGATGTTAACACTTGTGTGAGTGATGGTCTCGATCCACAGTTAACTCGTCAGTGTCAAAATTTTGCATTTGCAACGCAAGCTTATATGTGGGATACAGCATCTATCTCGACGGGTTACCGTGTAACAGGGTGGGTCGGTGATGTTGAAGCAAACCGTAGCGGATACTCTGCACAAGCAAGTGTAAGAGGCGCTGCTGTTCCTACATCTGGCAGTTACGCTAACAAGCCAGTTATGGCTGGTTTTAATACCTATCGCGATGATAATGTGTTTAGAATGCAAGCAACAGTATTCTATCCTAATGCAAGTTACGACGTAATAACTCCTAAGCATGATATGTGGAGTAGTAAGGTTATTACTGGCACAGAACTGAAAGTGGATGGAGATGTGATTTACTCCAACTCATTAGCGACAGATATTAATAACCATTTAATCGTGATCGGTGAAACAAAACGTCGAGGCGATAAACCTGAAAGCGGCGCAGCAGCAAACCGTATTTTTGTGTCGGATGCCAATAGTGGAACGCCTGTAGCTAACTATCTATCAGGTGGAATTTTCTTTACTGGTGCTGGCGGTGAAGCGAAAGCGATCAACAATTTCAATGAAATTGTCGGTCAAATCGATGCAGAGAAAGGTCGTGAAGATGGAGGCAAACAACGTCGTCATCGTGGCTTTATCTATCCTTTCAACGGTACAGGGAGTAATGCAGCAAGAATGGCATTGTTCCAGAACCAAGGTTGGTGGTTAGATGATCTAACCAACGGTGGGGCTTACTCACAACATAATAACCAGTTCCGTATTTTTGAAGCCTCAGATATCAACGATGATGGTGTGATTGCAGCAAGTGCATTTAAATGTACTGGTGGCTATGACGATTTCTCCCATAACTCATACTGTACTTCTGGAAGTGAAAGCGTTGTCGCGATTAAACTGATCCCGATTGCTGGCGCGGCGGCTAGCGATATTGAAATCCGTAGCACGGCACTTCCGCCCGTTGAACGTAAAGGCGGTAGTATGGGGTGGATTACTCTGACACTACTTGCTCTCTTTGGGTTCCGCAGAAAATAATTAAATAGTGTAAAGAATGGCGCAAGTTCACAATTTAGAATCTGCGCCTTTTTTGTAACTTGAGAAAGTCGAATTTTTGAGCAATTCTTAATTGTGGCGTAACAGATATGCCATGTAGATTTAATAGTTGTATGTAAGACACAAGTTACTGTATGAGGACTACACTATGATGAAGAGACAAAAGCGTGATCGCCTTGAAAGAGCACAGTCTCATGGGTATAAAGCTGGCTTAAACGGACGTTCCGTAGAGGCTTGCCCTTATCAACAAACGGACGCTCGTTCATATTGGCTAGGTGGTTGGCGCGATGCCAGAGATGACAAACAAGCTGGTCTCTACAAATAAACTCCCACATACATGCAAAAGGATTTAAGCCCCGGAAGGGGCTTTTTAGTATTTAAGTCACTCTAAAGCACTATAACTAAGTGTTTTGATGAGAAAAAAGCGACTCTATGAGTCGCTTATGAATAGTTTAACGTCATTAAAAAGCAGAAGTATCTTGGAAAAGACCTACTTTTAAATCCTTTGCAACGTAAATCTCTTTGCCATCGACAAGAACGCGACCATCAGCTAGGCCCATTACAAGTTTACGGTTAACAACGCGTTTCATCGTGATTTCGTAAGTTACTTTTTTTGCTGTTGGTAGGATCTGACCTGTGAACTTGACTTCACCAACACCTAATGCCCGGCCTTTTCCTTTGCCACCAACCCAGCCAAGGAAGAAACCAACCAATTGCCACATCGCATCTAAACCTAAACAGCCAGGCATTACAGGATCGCCAGGGAAATGGCAATCGAAGAACCATAGATCAGGAGTAATATCTAACTCAGCAAGAATAAGGCCTTTACCATACTCGCCCTCGGTTTCTGACATTTTCGTGATGCGGTCCATCATCAACATATTTGGCGCTGGCAATTGAGGGTAGCCAGGCCCAAAAAGCTCACCTTGGCTAGAGGCTAGTAAGTCTTCACGATTATATGAATCTCGTTTATTCTGCATTATCAGTTACTCCAATTTTTGATAGGGTGCATATTAGGGAACACGTGTACGCTAAACAACTCCGATCAGTGCTACACAAACCAGTTTTTAATGCGCTCTGCAATACTGTGTGATTGGTCATGCCTTTCAAAGTTTTCAATACGTTGAGCAATTTTATTAATGATGCTTTCTTCGTCATCGCCTCTGAATGACGCACCCATAAGGATCGGTACTGCTTCATCAACTGTAGCGACTGGCCAAATATGAAATTCATCATTTTTAATGCTATTGACTACATCTTTATGAAGCGCAAGATGTTTTAGATTTGTTCTTGGTAGAATGACGCCTTGTCCACCCGTGAATCCCTGATGCTTACACACATGGTAGAAGCCTTCAATTTTTTCGTTTAGCCCGCCAACAGCTTGGACTCGCCCGAATTGATCAACCGCACCTGTCACAGCGATTTGTTGGTTAATGGGATGTTCAGATAAAGCGCTTACTAAAGAACATAACTCGGCTAGTGATGCACTGTCGCCATCCACTTCGCTGTATGATTGTTCGAAGACAACCGAAGCAGAATAGGGAAGCGGTGCGTCAAGGTTCATTGAACTGCTTACAAAGGCTTGCATTATCATCATGCCTTTTGCATGCAAATTACCACCGAGCTCGGCTTTGCGTTCGACATCGGTAATATCACCGTCACCAAAGTGCACAACGCATGAGATACGAGCTGGTTCACCATAGGAAAGAGGATGGCCAGCAACATCGATCACCGTTAATCCATTGACTTGGCCGACTTGTTCGCCTTGAGTTTCAATAATGACTTGTCCATCAAGTATGTCGTCGAGTGCTCGTTGCTGCAGATAAGACTCTCGATAATAGCGTTTGTCTAAGGCACTTTCGATATGAGATTTAGTAATCGGATACTGATTTGACTCTAAGGCCGCTTCTTCTATGAGTGTTCTGTGCCATATTACACATAACGGCGTGTAATGTTGATCTTCCGTGAAACGGGCACCTGCGGTCATAAGAGCAGGAATGGCATCTTCAGTCAGTGTAGGGAGTTGGTATTCTTCAGATATCCAACGTAAATAAGCGAGATAGGTCAATATCGATTGTTCATCAATTTTCAGGTCCAACTCTAATTCGGTGTAGAAACAAAAGCTTGAGCGGACGTCTGCATCCAAATAGTCGACATCGGCTAACTGGTTCCTATCACCTAAAATGATCAGTTTGACCTCATATTTTTTAGAGATTGGTGAGGGGTGTGGTGATTTAGCATCACAATTAATGGGGCTTACATCTTCGCCTAATACTGCCGCTTTTAATAATGGCCACATTTTAGGATTAGCCAGCAGCATATTAGCGGAGATCAGAAGATAACCACCATTGGCTTTATCCAATAAACCAGGAATTTCGCTGGTGATAAGCCCATTTTCAGCGCGGTATTGGCCAAAGATAGTCCCCATATCGAGGGACTCTGTACAAATAACGTGCGAGTTTGGCTTTATTACTTGAAGTTTTTGACTGACTAATTGACGATAGATTGAGTTATCTGGCGCGTTGATCAACATCACTCGTGTAAAACCTTTCAATTGAACAAACTGCTGAATAGCGGTTGCTAGTCTGGGCTGTGTGTCGAGTAATGTTACCGGAGATAGACTAGGGTACTGAGCTAGTTGCGAGTGGAATTGATCATACTGAGGTGTGACTGAACGCCAAATATTTTGAGTCATTGAAATCTAGTGTTTATTAAAAGAAGCC